>JAJYWA010000081.1 GCA_021791755.1 Actinomycetes bacterium
CTTCTTCTTTCTCACAAAGGAGAGTCTGATGCGCCTCTGTGCCTATGGCGCGGATCTCCCGCACAACTTCCTCACGGAGAGCTCGTGATCCACGAGACCCCGGGAAAACCGGAAGAGCCGGTTGTCCACAGGATTTATGGACTCATTATCGACTCCTGATCACCTTGCCATAGGCAGCCCTACGCACGAGGTTCTGGTGGCGCAGGGGCCGTACGCTGGGGGTTCGCGCTGATCGGCGGCGAAGGCGCGCCTCGTCGTCCGGTTTGCCCTACGCAGCCCTACTGCAGCATTGGACAGTGCCCTACGCAGCGAGTCGTCGATAGGTGGGCCGCTACAGGGCCACAAGAGCGACCTCCAACAGGATGTCGATCTCCGCGTCGCTAAGGCCGAGGCCGAGTTCGTCCGCGATGGCGCGAAGGAGCCGTCGCATCGCCCACCCGGCGAGATCGCCAGAGAGCCACCGCATGGCGCTCCACATCGGGCTCTGCGGGAACCCGAACTGGCCCGCGACCACACAAAGATCGCCCCACCGCACCTGACGGTGCCTGCCGACGACCGCCTGCAGCCAGGCGGTGACTTGTCGTCCCCACGGAGTCGTGACGGCGGTGGTCGACGTGGCCATGAGTACTCCTCTCGCCTTGACCTTCCCGGCGTAGCCGGCGGCTGCCTTCGGCAACCTGGAGAAAGGGCAGGAAAGAGGTGTTTCAGCGCTCCTGCACCGTTCTGCGTAGGCCTCTGAGCCACCACCCCCAGGGTGTTGCCGGACGCTGTGGATGAATACGTGAGCGTCGCTCACCGTGGAGATGGTGGGTGACCTACGACCCAAACATTCAAAGCCCCCAGGCCGGTGGCTTGTGGAGGCATGAAGGGCGCGATCTAGCCCGCCAGCGGGGCTGGCGGGCGGTCCCCATGATCGGCTGGCCAGCCGGTCAGGCCCGCCGGCATCAAGGTGCTCGGGTCACACGTCGGCTCGGTGGGCTAGTGGTCAGTGCGTTGTTCCCTCCGACCTGGACTCCGGCTTCGCGGCGCTCGGATCACCAGCGATCCAACATTCGGCGGGTCTGCCGGCCGTGGTGACGCGCTGGCGCCGGGCACGGCCCGCGTGGGCGGCTCAGCGAGCACCTGGTCGAGGACGGGAGCAGGCTGGTTGCGGTGGAACAGGTCGCGGATCTCGGTGCGGGTGAGCCCACCTGGGGTGGTGGCGAGCGCGGCGTGGATCTGCTCGGCGAGCGAGTTTCCGCTTGCTTCGCCGAGCGCCCAGGCAGTGCTCCTGGCGGCGTAGTCCCACAGCGAGAGGGCGGAGGAGCTCCCGTTCGAACTCGACGAGGAGTCCACCGGAACGCAGACCTGGTTCGCGCTCATCGGACCAACGCTTAGTGCGCTACAAAGCGGCCGAATACTCCTCTTTGACGAGATCGACGCGAGCCTCCACCCTCGCTTGTCTGCCCGCCTCCTTGAGCTGTTCCAAGATCCCGACACCAACCCGCTCGGAGCGCAGCTCATCTTCACGACGCACGACACCAGCCTGCTCAACCACCTCAACCGAGACGAAGTCTGGTTTACGGAGAAGCGTGGGGACGGGGCGACGATGCTCACGGCACTTGCCGAGTACGGCGGCGACAAGGTCCGCCGGTCACTCAATCTTGAGCGGGCATACCTTCAGGGACGCTTCGGCGCCGTTCCCGAGTTGGACCAATTCATGCTCCGGCGAGCGCTGGGTCTGTTCACTAGCGACGCTTGATGACCCGCGACCACAAGAGCGCCGGTCGAGTGTCGCTCAAACGCCGCGTCGCTACCCGCCAACCGCGAAAGACCCTCCTGGTCTTCTGCGAAGGAGAACGGACCGAACCAGAATACCTGAACGCCTTGAAGCGACAACCGGCCGTACATGACGTGGCTGCCGTCGATATCCGGGTCGAGAACGGACAAGGTGGCTCGGTACCGATGACCATCGTCACCATGGCCGTCGCCGCTCGCCGAAGAGCCGCAGGCGAGGAAGACGAGATCGACGAGGTCTGGTGCGTCTTCGATGTCGAATGGCCACGCAACCACCCGGACTTGAAGGAGGCAGTTGAACAAGCGCGCCAAGGCGGCGTTGAGGTCGTCATCTCCAACCCCTGCTTCGAGCTGTGGCTGACCCTGCACTTTCGAGACCAAAGCAGCTGGTTGGACACCGACGCTGCCCGTAGGCTGCGCCACCAGCTCGACGGTTGCACTGACAAAGGCCTCGACCCGCAGAAGTACATGCCCCACATCCGGGAGGCAGCGCAGCGCGCCACGGCACTCGACGAGCGCCACGTCCAGAACGCCGCCTCCTTCCCGCAGGACAATCCGTCATCCGGGATGCACCGCTTGCTTGACGCTGTAGGCGGATTAGCTGGCACAGAGGTCCCGGATCGTCGAGGCGATGGCGGTAAGAAATGAGAAACAGAAGACTTCGAGATTGCGCCGGGAATGAGTCTCGGCAAGCCGGATCGTCACGGCTGCGGCGAAATCGCAAGTGGTGTACGCCATGACTGAGGCCCCTGCCATTCGTCGAACTTGGTGGGCAAAGCGTGAGCGTGCTGATCGCCATGTCGCCGAGTTCGAGGAGGTGTTCGAGCGTCTGCAGCACGAGCAGCGCCCATACATCGTCACCACGCAGCCCTATGAGTTCAAGACCAACGCCCGCCCACTGGAGCAGGTCGCCCCAAGGCCCCCTTGACAGCGCGACGACAACGCGTTGGCCGTCCCCATCGAAAACGGCGCTTCGAAGAGCGACCAGACGGTCGTCGACACCACCCACGATCGGCCCAGCCTGTCACGCCTCGCTCACCAGGACAGATAATTCCCCGGGCCATGAGAGCGAGTCGGACCGCCTCTCAGGTCACGATGGAGGCCGTGGGCGTCGGACCCCGTTCGCACAGCTCAGGCAGCCTCTTCGTGCCGAACGACGATCATGGTTCCGAGCAGGTATGGGGCCGGCCGGTGCCGTATGACCTGCTCCAGGCTCGCCGATTTCGACTTCTGTACCGCCCGGCCGCACCAGTGCGATCGATCGGCGGACCGAACGTGGCGCCGAGGAGCATAGTGCCAGCTGCAAAGCGTCAGACAGATGCACTACACCAAGCCAGTGGTCTCGAAACACCTCGACTGGCAGTACCGGAGCGAGTACATAGCGTCGCGATCTGCCCGACGTCCCTGCGATACCGGCATCGAGCCCGCGTGGGCCGACGAGGCCTTCGCGGACGACGACGCCCTCGTCGACTCGCCGGATCCTGCCTCGAAGTCCGGGTAGAGCGATCGGCTGGTCGGCTACTCGCGAACGGCTCGCATGGTCATCGTCGTGGTCTACCTCCGCGACGAGCTGATCGGTGTGAACGCATGGAAGGCGAACGAGACCCAAACCGGCAGATACTGGGACGACCAACGATGAAAAAGAAGGACCTTCAAGATCTTCTCGATGAGGAGACCGCGGCCTCCGAGGTGAGCCGGGACGATGCGCTCTCGGAGCGTGCGGTGCGCAAGGGCCGGACCCGATCGGTCGTCTACTCGGTCCGTCTCACCCCCGAGCAGACCGACGAGATTCAGCGGATCGCAGACGAGGCTGGGGTCCCCGCCTCTGCCCTGGTCCGCGACTGGGTCGTCGAGGGCCTCGCCGCAGAACACGGCCCTGCGACCCTCGACTCGCTGCTGGACACGCTATCGCGCGACGTCGACAAGCTACGCCGCAGCGTTGCCCGACGCGAGGCGTCTTGATTATCGCCGGAGGTTCAGAGCTGAGTAGGCGCGTGCCCCTTGCAGTGCCCTATACAGAGCCTGTGACCAGCATAAACACAGGATCTGTGGAGGAAAGCCGCTCGAACATGTGATGTCACCTCCACCAGCTCGGCGGGCACGAGACGACCCGGTGGCCTTCGATGGGTTCAGTGGGTGTCGGGTGGTAGGGTTTCCGCCTCGGCCGGTTGCCGAACGGCGAGGCCGGGGAGCACGGCGAGACCCCGGGACACCAGGTCGCGCACATCGCAGCTCACGAGTCGGCCGCTGACGGCCCGCGCTGCCGCGACGTAGGCCGCGTCGTACACGGAGATGCCGTGCTCGTCGGCGATGGCGGCAGCATCCTCGAGCAGGTGCGCATCGACTCGGACAAGCCCGGCGTCGTCGGCCACCGCGGTGACGCGACTCCGAAGCCGACGTGCCGCAGGCTGGTCTCGCCACGACCGGACGGCCACGTTGGTCACTTCGTAGAAGACCAGGTCGAGGGTGGCCAAGGGATCGCTGCCGGCGAGGAGCCGGCGGGAGTCGTCGTGGTGCTCGTCGTCGGGGTCCTCGCTCGCCAGCAGGATGCTGGCGTCGAGGAGCCACAGCAGGTTCACGGTTCGGGCCGGTTTGCCTTGACGAGCGCTGCGACACCGCCGCCGTGGCCCCTGACAGGACCGTCCGTGGTGTCGATCTCGGTCATCCGCTGCGCGCGGCGGACACTCCTGCGGCGCAACGTCTCTTCGGCCAGCTCACGGAGGTACCCGCTCCTGGTCGTTCCGCGACGGCCTGCCTCCATGTCGACAGCACGGAGGAGGTCATCGGGCAGCGACACCATCACCTTGGCCACACCCGTAGTATACCCGGTGTTGCCAACCGCGCTGGTGTGACCGACCCGGACGCCGGTTCGGAGCTGGAGGCCGGAGCGTTGCTCCTCGATGCCGGCCTCACAGGATGACGACCCCGGAACCCACGAGCGTGAGAACTCGGTTCGTGTGCTGTCCTTCGAGGACTACCACGAGGTCTTCACCTTTGAAGCCTCCCCATATTCACATTTGTGTGTGCGATCTGTCGCGAGCGCTGATCAAGTCCCCCCACGTGGTGTAAAAGTCTGGAGCGCTCACCCCCAGGTGAGCCATCGGCGTGATGCTCAAGGTGTCCATTACAAGACGTCGAGAGCAGAACACGCCGATGACCATTGCCCATAGTGCCCTATCCGAACTGCTTGAGGCCCTCAAGGCCGGTGAGGTGACCGACACGGTGCGCAGCAGCCTCGCCTGGATCCTCCAAGAGCTCATCGAGGCTGAACTGACTGCCGCCATCGGCGCTTTGCCCAACGAACGCACAGAGGCCAGAAGGGCCCTGCGCAACGGTAATCGAGGTCAAGATCCCGAAGTTGCGCTCAGGGGCGTTCCTCCCTTCGATCCTTGAGCGACGACGTCGCATAGACCGAGCCTTGTTCGCCGTGGCCATGGAGGCCTACGTTCAGGAAGCATCCACCAGGATGCTAGACGAGCTGGTAAAGGCCCTTGGAGCGGAGACGGGCATCTCGAGAAAAGCGAGGTGAGCTGCATCTGCTCGGAGCTGGATGCCGAGCTAGAGGCCTTCAGGAACCGTCCTCTCGATGGTCCGTTCCCGTACGTGTTCGCAGACGCCGCCTACGTCAAAGGCCCGTGTACAGGGCCGGGTGGTCCTAAGGGCGGTGATCATAGCTAGAGGCATCCGACAAGACGGCGCCAGGGAGGTCCTTGGTCTCAGAGCTGGAGACTCAGGGAACGCAGTGTTCTGGGCCGAGTTCTTCCGGTCTCTAAAAGAGCGAGGCCTAGGTTGAGTCAAGCTCGTGGTCAGTGATCGCCACCTTGGCCTCAAGGAAGCCATCGACACGGTCTTCATAGGAGCCACCTGGCAGCGCTGTCGAGTTCACTTTCTACGAAACTCCCTGGCCAAGGTCCCAAGGGCCTCAGCTGAGATGGTGGCAGCAGGCATCAGAAGCATCTTCGCCCAGCCGGACCTCGAGCACGTGCGGGCCCAGTTCTTCGAGGCCACCAAGATGCTTCGAGCTCAGTTTCCGAAGTGGCGGCCATGCTCGAAGAGGCCAGAGAAGACCTTTTGGCCTCCAGCGGTTTTCCTTCGGCTCGTGACCGCTACTCGTCGTTGAGATCAACGACGAGTAGCTGGTGGCCAATAAGCGCTACCTATCAGAGGACTCTATGGCGGCCCTGGCCGCAAGCCAGGAGGATCCCCCGGCTTTCCTCGAGGCTCAGTCGGCTGTCGCAGGCTGCTAGCATTCCCGTTGTCGAGCCTCACGCCGACTGTGGAATTACACCACTTGGTGGGACGCTAGCACGCCGCGGTCCCGGCGAACATCGTCACCGATCTCTCCTCGCTGATCGCCGTATCGGACAAGATGAGCGCGACCCGGCGCAGAGCTCTACGGCAAGCTCTCGACCAAGGCGGTCTTCACGGGCTTGCTTCGCCGGACCGCCACCGGAAAGCTGCGCGTCGACAAGGCCGCGGTCGCCCACGAGGCGCACCTCGACGGCAAGTTCCTCTTGCGCACCGACGAGGAGAGCCTCTCAGCCAAGGACATCGCACTCGGCTACAAGTCGCTCTACGAGGCCGAGCGGGGATGGCGCGACCTGAAGAAAACGACGGTGAACATCCGCCCCGTCTATCACCGGCGGGAGGATCACATCCGCGCCCATGTCCAGCTGCGCTGGCTGGCGCTGCTCGTGCTGCGCGTCGCCGAGATCCGGGTCGGCGACACCTGGCGCAACATCCGGGGCGAGCTCGACCGGATGCGCCTCGTCACGATGGCGACCTCACAGGGCGCCGTCTCTCAGCGAAACAAGCTCACTCCGAGCCAGCGACGCATCCTCGGCGCGCTAGAGCTAGCCGAGCCACCGCGCTGCTTCGACTTCACCCCGGCGTCCGACGAAGACCGGCCACAAGCGCCCTGACCAGGTAGTCCTCGTCTCCGTAGCAACACGCGCAACTTGTCCGTCGCGCCCGAAATGCCTGCTCACACACTACTTTTCAGCGTTCGCCTGCTTACCATCTTCGGAAGCCCGGTCGTTGTCCCAGGCCATGTCGTCCTCTTTGCCGTCACACCGAGAAGGTGTACGACGCGTCGCTTCACTTCGATCACGAACAACACGTCGTGACGCTGGAGCAACACGGTGTCGACGCTGAAGAGGAAGGTGGCCACGACTCTCGTCGCCTGGTACTGGAGGAGCTCGGCCCACGTGGAAACCTGAGCGCCACATACCAAGACCTCCGGAATCCTCAGTTCCGATCGTCGCTGGTCAAGCCAACGATTTGCTAGGTTGACCCTTCATCACCAGGAGGCGTGGCGCTACCCATAGGTGTATCATTGGTGTATGGCCCGCACCAACATTGACATCGACGAGGACACGTGCCTGATCGTAATGCAGCGCTATAACCTGAGCACGAAGAAAGAAGCAGTGAACTTTGCCCTCCGCGCCATCGCTGGCGAGGCTGTGAGCATCGAAGAGGCGCGTCGCCTGCGGGGGTCCGGCTGGGATGGCGATCTGGAACAAATGCGGACCCACCACGACGGATGATCCTCATCGACACCTCGGCATGGGTCGAGTTCCTTCGCGACACCGGGAGCCCCGTCTGCGTGCGCGTCGACGCGCTCCTGGACGACGAGATCGCCACCAGCCACCCCATCCGCATGGAGGTGCTCGCTGGAGCGAGGGACGAACGTCATCTCGGCGACCTCAGAGGGCTGCTCGCCAGAGGATCCCTCATTGCCACTGAGCCGACCGACTTCGACGACGCCGCAGCGCTCTACCGCTCGTGCCGCCGAGGAGGCGAGACGGTACGGAAGCTGATCGACTGCCTTATCGCCGCTACCGCCATCCGAACCTCCACGCCCATCCTCCATGCAGACCTCGATTTCGACGTCATCGCTCGACATACGTCACTACAGATTGCACGTCCGCCGACAGAACCGTGAGGCGCGGCGGCATGAGCTAGTGGAGCTCCGGTCGGACTGGCCAGGACACCAGGAAGCGCCCAGCCGGCGAGCTCGCAGCCAAGCGCATCGCCACCGACGTCACCGGCAACGATCAACTACCTATAGATAAATGAGCGTCATACGTCGTACGACGGTCAACCCATGATTACTCACTAATCGGTGAGCGCCTCGCTGGCCCCGGTCGAGGTTCGTCTCACACCTCAGCGGCGGAGCCCTCGTCGCCATCGGGACGCGGAAGGTGCTCGGCCAGGGAGCGGGCGCGGGTGTCGGTGAGCACGGCGCGCAGCACCGTGTCGGCAGCCGCCAGGTCCGCCGGCCGAACCCTTCTCGACAGGTCCTGGTTCATGCGCTCGATCACGGTGACAATGGCCTGGGCATACGCGTGACCCTCTGGGGTAAGCGACAGGTTTACCTGGCGGGCATCACGGGCGTCACGGGTTGTGACAGCAAAGCCGCGACGCTCGAGACCGGCGGCAACCTTGCGAGCGGCCTGGCGGGTCACACCGAGCGCATGGCCTAGCCGGCCAATGGACACCGGCTCGCGCCGTAGTATCCGGAGTGCCAGCGCATCACTGCGGCGATAGCCCGGATAGCCCATGTTGCACAGGCCTTCTGCCATCTGGTCCAGCCAGCTCTGGCGAGCGAGGGCCAGCACATCGCCGAAGCGGTACGCGGGCCTTGACACATGTGCCATGCTTCCGTAGCCTACAGTTATGCAACTAGGTTGCGTAGCTAAGGGGAAGCCGCTCGCTCGGTGGCGCGCGTACTTAGCGGCGACGTGCATCGTGCTCGTAGTGCTGGCCAGCGGGTGCGGCACTGGCCGGTCGTCTGTCCCGGTGGCGGCCAACCCGGATACTCAGGCGACCAGTGGCGCCACGGTCTGGCTGTGTCGTCCGGGCCAAGCTTACGACCCCTGCACCTCCTCGCTAGCGGCTACCGTCGTACCCGCCTATGGGCCACGGACCACCCAAGACGTTCGTCCTGACATCACCTCGAGGTTCGACTGCTTCTACGTCTACCCGACGGTCAGCGCCCAGTCATCGGCCAACGCGACCCTCAGAGTCCAGCCCGCTGAGCGGGCCGTGGCTAGGCTACAGGCCTCCCGGTTCTCCTCGGTCTGTCGGGTGTGGGCGCCGATATACCGGCAGAGAACCGAGGCGTCCTTGCTCCAGGGGCTCGGCGCGGACCCCCACGCCAACATCATCGCCTACGCGAGCCTCCTCAGCGCCTGGCGCGATTACCTCGCCCACGACAACCACGGCCGGCCGATCGTCTTCATCGGCCACTCCCAGGGCGCTGCCATGCTGATCCGCCGCCTCGCCAGCCAGGTCGATCCCAACCCAGCGCTTCGAGCCCGCACCGTGATGGCAATCCTGGCCGGAGGCAACGTAACCGTTCCCACCGGCAAGACGCTCGGAGCGACCTTCCACCACCTGCCACTGTGCACCGCCTCAGCCGAGACAGGCTGTGTCATTGCCTACTCGAGCTTCCCCTCACAGCCGCCGGCGGACTCCGACTTCGGCCGTGCCGGACAGGGAGTCAGCCTGCAGGCGGGCCAGAGCGCCACAAGAGGAGTGCAGGTCGCCTGCGTGAACCCGGCAGCGCTCGACGGTGGCGCCGCCGATCTCGTGCCATACTTCCGAACAGCCAGCGAGCCTCCGCCTTCACCAGCCGCCGCCACGCCGTGGGTCGCCTATCCGGATCTGTACACGGCCACCTGCAAGAGCAGAGGCGGCGCTACCTGGCTGCAGATCGACACCCTCACCAGGGCAGGCAGGCCAGTTGTCACCGAAGCGCTAGGGCCGGCCTGGGGCTACCACCTTGACGATATCAACCTGGCTCTCGGAAACCTCGTGAGCGACGTGACCGCGGCGGAGGCAGCCTTCCAGAGGCATCACGGGTAAGGGTGCGCCCCAGGGCCACCCGGGGCCACCGAGGTAGGCGAATGCGAAGTGAATCCAGTGGCGAGCGATGGGTGAGCTGCCACCTTGATCTCGATGACCCCGAGGAAGAGGACCGCCAGCGCCTGGTTGGTCGATGCCGATCTGAGCGGTGAGAACCTGTTCCATGCGGTCCTCGGATCACCGGGTCCGGAACCGCCGGCTCTGCACAGCGACGTCGCGGATGATCCCCGCAAACCACGGGTCGCCGGGATGCTCGATGGCGACCTCCTGGAGCTGGACGAGGAGGCGCCAGCCGCGGTCTCATCTGCCAGCGCCGCTTGTGGTGCATTTGGCGAGGACGCCGCCGACGGGCGCCGAAGGCGTGTCGAGCTCGCTGCGGCAGCCAAGGGCTAGGAGGCAGCGATGCCAAGCGGGTGCTGATTCGGGTCATCTAGGCTCGGCATAGATGTGGGTCGAATTCAGGGATCTGAGCCCCGACGTCAGTCGTGTGACAGAACGTGCTCGATCACTCCGAGGCAGAGCAACATCGGCCGGAATGCGGCGTTGGCCATGTGGAAGCGATAGGCGCGGTTGGCCGTCAGCCACACCAGGCAGTTCAGGCCCTCGCGACGAGCATTGTGCACTCCTAGGATTCCCCGTCCCGGATGCCTGAAATCCGCTTGCGGATCGTCATCGTCGCGGTGATGGCCATCCCTTCGCCGGAGCATACGGAGCGACTCTGCACGCGACACAACAGCTGGCAGAGGCAGTAGCTGCGACACGCCACGGGAGCCTGCCCATGCTCATCATGGCTGTTCAAGCGCAGCGTCGAGTTATTGGACCGTGCAGTTCACAGCCCCATCCGCAGATGATGGCTGGTACTTGTCAGCCTGGTATGCCGCCTTCACCCACTGGTGGTATACCGCCCGCGCCCGCAGATGGCGTTCCGCCATCGCCCCCAAATGGAAGGTCTCCGGTCTCGAGCAATGCGCCGAACTGCGCTGCAGCGACAGTCGACACCCCGAGCTCGGCCGCCTTTGCCAGCTTCGCGGAGCTGGGCGCCTCTCCGACCAGGAGAGCCCACGTCTTCGCGGAGATGCCCGAAGGAGATCTGCCCCCGGCCGCAAGCACCGCGGCAATGGCCTCGTCCCTGGTCCAGCCCGCAAGGCCTTTGACAAGCGCGTTTTCCCTGGTGAAAGGCTCGCGATTTGTCTCCGGATGGTGTACTGCCTAGAACATGGCATCGATCGTCGGCAAGAAGCAGGGTGGGAGGACCAACTGCTACCTCGTCGAGTCCGCCCTAGTGGGTGGCAAGCCACGGATCGTCTCTCAGCGCTACTTCGGCTCGGCGGAAGAGCTCGGTGGCAGGCTCACCGAGGCCGGCCCCATTGAGCCCGATCGCATCCGCCACCTCGCCTTTGGCGACATAGCTGCGGTATGGGAGATGCTCAGACGGCTCCGGGTCGCAGAGATCACAGATGAGGTGCTCGGCGCCCGGCGAAGCGACGCAGAAGCGTCGGTTGGAACCTACATCGCCTTGGCGACGCTCAACCGGGTGGTCGATCCCTGCTCGAAGCTCGCCTGCTCGAAGCGGTGGGACACGACCGCGGGCGACCGGTGGCTGGCGCTCCCTACTGGTGCGCTCGACCACCGGCGCTTCTGGGAGGCGATGGACGCGATCGAAGAGGAGGATGTGAAAGAGATCGAGCGCCGCCTCGTCGTGTGCCACTCCGACGGCCTCCATGCCAGACAGTCCCGGGGCTTCGACCAGACCCTTGGGAAAGCCCACCGCCAGCTCGCTGTGCTCCAGGCGCGCCTTGCTGGAGGAAGGACTCGCAAGGCCAGAGAGAAGGTGGAAGCAGAGATCGCTCAGATCTTGGCGCCGCGCTGGGTCTCGCGGCAGATGACCTGGTCGCTCACCGGCAGGGATCCAGCTGAGCTGAGGCTCAGCTTCCACACGGACGCGAAGGCTCGCGCCGCATTGGAAGAGGAGATCTTCGGCA
>JAJYWA010000007.1 GCA_021791755.1 Actinomycetes bacterium
GTCGACAAGATCATCGATGATCTGAAAGTCGGCGATGTCTTCGGTGAGGAGGGCACTCCTTCGCACTGGGCGGTGGCTGCGATCACGAGGTCGATCTGGCGCCGTCTTGGGTTGCCGCCACGGCGCGCCACTGCGGCGGCGAGTTGCCCCAGACCCGGGCGACCTCAACGCTCACGGGGAACGGTCAAATGTCGCTTCGACGACCGCAAGTCGGGCGGCACGGCGTGCCAGCTCGTCAGCGTCGTCAGAAACGAGAACACCGAAGTGCGACTCGGTGATCGAGGCGACGCTGATAGCGGCCTCGACGCTTATAGCGGCCTCGGCGTCTTCCGGTGGCGGAGCTCACCTAATTAGCGCCGACGTGTCGAGGAGGAGCCTCACGAAGCGAACGGGTCCACGATGCCTGTTGGCAGTCGCTCGAGATCGGCATCGAGACCGCGCGGTGCCTTAGTCCGCCAGATCCCAGCGAGCGTAGCGACGCTGATCCAGCGGCCGCGATGTGCCGGGCCCAACTCGGCTACCGGACGACCCGCGACAGTGACGGTGAGGGTCTCGCCAATCTCGGCTCGGCGGAGCACCTTGCCCACCTGGTTACGCAGCTCCTTTTGTGCGATCTCGCTCACAATGGAAATGGTAGCGGAACTGCTACCATTGAAACTCGAGCAAACCAGGAAGGCAGCTGCGGCTCTCAGCCGGCGAGTAGCCAGCGTGGGCGATGTCGCAGTGGCCCTCAGCATCTCCCACCAACTGTTCCACCAACTGCTCCATTAACTGCTCGCCCTACAGACGAAGCCGCGCTGCCGGCTGCAAATCAGGGTGGGCCTAGCGGGACCAGTGGCGCCTGGGTGACGAACTGTCCGAAGTCACCGACAAGCTGTTTCCACCGAGCATGGTCTTGGGCTGATAGCCCGGGCGTCAACAGGCGAGCCCAACAAGGCGCTGGGAGCTTGGTCTTTGTTGTTCTACGGCCAGCTAGGACGCGATTGCGATGAGGGCGCGAATCAGTTCAACTGAGGTGTCGTAGTTGGCGCTTGTTGGCGATCTACTCTTGGAAGCGCCGTGGATCCTTCTCGCCCAGCCGGCACGTGAACGCCTTGCCGTCGACCTTGGTAGTCCAATGGTAATAGGGGGCCGTGGAACTGCTTCGGCTCGGTCGTGGCACATGCGCCAGAGAGCTAGGCAGCGGCTGATGCGGCAGATGGCCTAGCTCTGGCCGCTGAGGCGTATAGGCGCGAGCTCACCGGTTCACGCAGTATCACCGGTTAGGCTGGGGCGTCATTCGCAAGTACGGCTTGAGTGTCTTGAAGCCTTTTGGAAAAGCGACCTTGGCGTCGTCGTCAGGGATCGCAGGCGCAATAATGACGTCGTCTCCGTCCTTCCAGTTCACCGGCGTCGAAACGGAGTACTTTGCGGTTAGCTGGAGCGAGTCAAGAACCCTCAGGATCTCATCGAAGTTCCGTCCGGTGCTCGCGGGGTAGGTGATCATGAGCTTGATCTTACGATCAGGGCCGATTATGAACACCGATCTGACTGTAAGCGTCTCCAGCGCATTCGGGTGGATCATCCCGTAGAGATTTGCGACAACATGGTCCGGGTCGCCGATGAGCGGGTAGTTGAGCACCTGGCCTTGCGTGTCCTCTATGTCCTTCGACCATTCATTGTGCGACCCCACAGTGTCCACGCTGAGGCCGATCACCTTGGTGTCGCGTCGATCAAACTCGTTTTTGAGGCGTGCAACCTCTCCAAGCTCCGTAGTGCACACGGGCGTGAAGTCCTTCGGATGCGAGAAGAGTATTCCCCACGACCCACCTAGCCATTCGTGGAAGCGGATGACCCCTTCGGTCGTATCAGCCTCAAAGTCTGGCGCCGTATCGCCCAATTGCAGTGCCACAGTTCTCATCGTCTCCTTTTAGTAGGTTTCCAACACCGTCCTGACCGAATAAAGCCCCGACCCTGGCAACTACATCGCATTCCCAGGCGACCTACTGTATGGCGCAGGCCACCAAACGACGTTGCCGGATGCCGCCGTTGCCAAGCAGACCTGGCGGTGTCCCTTGGCCGGCCTGATTACGCAGGTGCACGACGTACTTCACTGACTTTACAGGCTCCGAGGATCATTGTCTAGTGCTCTACTTATATTTTCTGCAGCACCAGGATCGCTCCTCGATCACCATTCGACAATTGTCCTGAGCCACGGACGAAGAGGAAGCGCCGTTGCGGGTTGCGAACCCCGATCCATGCGAGGGCGAAGGCCGCCGAGCTATCTATGTCCCAGAGCGGTGTTCGTCAGCTGGCATGAATGGCAAGAAGTAATGAGATCTTGGTCTTAGCTCGTCTCTGGGGCTACTGGGAGGTCGCCTCCCACGGCAAGGCAGCGGCATGCGGAGCTCGCCACCGGGCCGGCCGGGTCCTGCACCAGGCCGGGTCCTGCACCAGGCCGGGTCCTGCGGTAGGGCGGGTGCGTGACCAAGCAGTCGAATGCCGTTGATGCGACAGAGCCCGGCGCAACCAAAGCGGATCAGGATTCCGCGGAGGTCTCAGTGCCGGCCTCGGCTGACGCACCAGCTTCACCTGTGGGAAGGAAGACGCTTGAGCGATAGTACGCAAGCTCGGCGATGCTCTCCAGCACGTCGCCCATGGCTCTGTGGCGCCCTGCTTTCTTGGGTGTCCCGGCTACGACCTCCGGGTACCACCGGCGGGCAAGCTCCTTTATTGTGGAGACGTCAACGGATCGGTAGTGCAGGTACTCGTCGATCTCCGGCAGGTACGTCGCAAGAAACCTCCGGTCGGTGCCGATGGAGTTGCCGCAGAGCGGCACCGTTCTCGCAGCGGGAACATGGTCCTGGATGAAGGTCAGGGTGCGTTCACCGGCATCGGGAAGGGACAGGTTGGATGACTCTATCTCCGACAAGAGGCCGCTTCGTGTGTGCATGGTACGCACGACATCGTCCATGGCGCCTAGCTCTTCAGCGCTCGCCCCAATTATCAGGTCGGGACCTTCCGCAATGACATGGAGGTCATCATCGGTCACCACCGTGGCGATCTCGACGATCACGTGCTGCCGCGGGTCGAGGCCGGTCATCTCAAGATCCATCCATACGAGCATCTATCCGATGCTAGGTGCTTACGGTGTACGTGGCCACGCCGGCCACGCCGGCCACGCCGGCCAGCGCCGACGGTCGCCACCGTGGCGGCGGACGTCCCGGGACAGCGAACGCCTGCAAAGTACTGTAGGGTCGCCTCTGTGGTGGAGGTACTTGTCATGCGCGCGGACGCAGAGCTAGACGCCGAGCTAGGCACAGAGCTGGACCCAGAGCTGGAGCTGCCGGGCTTTGCGCATGCAGGTGACGCCGGTGCGGATCTGTTCGCGAGAAAGGGGGTCACGCTTGCGCCAGCTGGTGGCCGCGCCCTGGTGCCGACCGGTGTTGCGCTCGCGATTCCTGACGGGTACGCCGGGTTCGTCCAGCCAAGAAGCGGTCTGGCGCTGAAGCACGGAGTGACGTGCTTGAACACTCCTGGGCTGATCGACTCTGGGTACCGAGGTGAGGTGCAGGTCCTGTTGGTCAACACGGATCCATCGAGCCCTTATGTGATCCATCGTGGTGACCGGATAGCCCAGCTCGTCGTACAGCGCGTCGAACATGTGTCCTTTCGCCCGGTGAAGGACCTTCCGGCCAGCGGCCGTGGAGCGGGCGGGTTCGGGCACACGGGGAGGTGACCTGTTGGAGAGGCTGAGCGGTCTGGACGCCACGTTCCTCTACCTCGAGACGCCGAGAATGCACCTGCACGTCAGTGCGGTGGTGGTGTTTGATCCCGCGACCGCAGCTGCTCCCGGACAGTCTCCTGGTTCGCGGGACTCAGCCGGCGGCGCTGGCGGGGGCCCCGGTGGCGCAAGTGAAGTGGAGGTTGGCGCCTTCTCCTTTGATCGCTTGAAGGCAGTGATAGAGAGCCGGCTTCACCTTCTTCCGCCGTTCCGGCGTAGAGCGGTGCAGGTACCGTTCCATCTAGACCATCCTGTCTGGGTCGATGACCCGGACTTCGATCTCGACTACCACCTGCGCCGGCTTGCTCTGCCGGCCCCCGGCGGCGTGCACGAGCTGTGTGAGCTCGCCGCCGACCTGATCAGTCGCCCGTTGGATCTCGATCGCCCGTTGTGGGAGATCTACGTGCTGGAGGGCTTGCAGTCTGGCGGAGCCGCCCTGGTGGCCAAGGCGCATCATGCGGCAATTGACGGGGTATCGGGGACGGAGCTTGCCGCTCTCCTGTTCGATCTCGAGCCTGGAGGGACTCCAGTGCCCCCACCAGAACATCCTTGGCGGCCCGAACGCGTGCCCTCAGAGCGGGACATGCTCGTCAAGGCATTGGGGCCGATGGTATGTCGTCCGGTAGCGATTGGTCGCCTCCTTGGCAAGTCCGTAGGCGCGCTCTTCCCGCCCGTGGAAGCCAGCGTCCATGATGCGCATCCTCACGGAATGGTGCCCGACGACGTTCATCAGCGCCTCCCCCTTGCTTTGCGGGCTCCGAAGACGTCGTTCAACTCGAGCTTGTCGAGCCATCGCAGGGTGGCGTTTGCAGAGGTCTCTCTTGCAGATGTCAAGCGCGTGCGGGAGCTGGCGGGAGGCACTGTGAACGACGTCGTGCTCACCGGCTGCGCTGGGGCGCTGCGGGGGTACCTCGAGTCCAGAGAAGAGCTTCCCTCCGAGTCGCTGGTGGCGCTGGTGCCGATCTCGGTCCGGAGACCGTCAGAGAAGGGACAGATGGGCAACAGGGTTGCTGCGATGCTGATCGAGCTGGGCACCGACATCGAGGATCCATGTGAACGGCTCCGCTTTGTGTCGGCGAGGACGACGGCCGGCAAGGACCGGCTCGAAGGGCTTGGAAGCACCCTGATGGCCGAGTGGGCCGAGCAGCTCACCCCATTGCTCGCGGCGCCGACGGCGCGGGTCATCTCTGGCTCGAAGCTCTTCGCGCGGGTTCCGGTTCCCTGCAACGTGATCATCTCGAACGTCCCCGGCCCCGACTTTCCGCTGTACGCGTCGGGTTGCCGCATGGCAGCCATCCATCCCTTCGGGCCTGTGGTGGAAGGGGTTGGGTTGAACATCACGGTGATGAGCTACCTCGGGACCATGTACTTCGGGATCCTTGCCTGTCGTGACCTCGTTCCAGCGATCCAAGATGTAGCGACCTGCCTGGAGGACTCGTTTCGCGAGTTGGTCCGGGTAGCCGAGGATCGTGCTCGCGTTGGGAACAGGTCCAGGACCAAGGCCCGGCGAGCAGTGACTGGGCTGCGCCCAGGCGCTTCGTGAGCCGCGGCCTATTTCCGGTAGCTCCGAGCGTCAGGCGGGCGGTATGGGGCGGGCGGACATCGTTATGAAGTCGCGTGCCCACCAAGCTTCGAAGAACGTCCAGGGACCCTGGATGGTGGACGCGAGGAGCTTGGTGCCGTTCGAAGGAGCAGCGAGGCCGTCTGGTGTGGAAGGATCGTATGTCGCGAACACCGGCCAATCAGGGTTGATATCGAGTTGCATCCCGCGCACGGCCCCAGCCTGTACAAGCAGCTGGGCAAGTTGCAGCGGATCGAGAGCCGGACCGGTCGCGTACACGAGCGCGCCGTCGGCGGTGATGCCAAGACCGGACCGCCACTGGTTCTCGATCCCCGGCACGGAGGCAGCACAGGAGGTTGCGCCGCAGGTAGCCCCCCATGCCTGCCAGTCAGCGCTGGCAGCCAATGGGGTCGGCTGGCCGTTTGAGACGAGCGGACTCAGGTTCTGGCGGACGCTCACCACGTTCGGAGCCATAGTGACGTCTGTGCCCCAGGCGCCGATGTTCACGCTGCCGTTGGAGTAGATCACAAGCGACGCCGCGCCCGTTCTGAGGGGATCGATCAGGCGACCCTCTGTATAGTACCCGCCGCCTGCTACGTTCATCACAAAGCCGCCGTTGAACGCGGCAACGAGCGAAGCAGCCTGGGCCGGCTCCACCGGTGCAGTGTACTTGTACGGTCCGCCGCCGGGGCTCATCGATCCTGAGTAAAGCCTCGCCGAGAGAAGGTGGGTGTCCATCCATGCGATCCCTGCGGGCTGGCTGCCGCCGGGTGGAACAAGGGTGGTCTCGAACACGGCCGGCATCCCGGCAACGAGGCGTCCCGCGGGCTTCCAGGCGCCCTCTCCCGGCAGGGCAGAAGGACTGAAGGGTGACAGGGTTGCGGGCGTTGGAAGTGGTGAAAGCCCTGTTGTTGCCGGCTGGTTGGCGCTGGATGATGACGGAGGTGGCCCGGTCTCTGGGATAGTGCTGCTGGACGGCTTGGCGATGGTTGTCGTGGAAGCAGGCTTAGGTGTCTTGGGGTGAGCGCTTTTCGTGACGGCGTGCTCGACGGCACTGCACGAGGCCAGGGCCAGGCCGAGCCCGATCAGCGCGCAGGCGCGAGCCAGGTACGTTGTCGCTGCAGCGGGGCGCCGTTGGGTGGTGGCCACTCGACCAGACTAGAGACTGACGTGCCGGATCAGAGATCAGGGACGGGGCAGGCTGGGACCGCCCGTCGCGTACTGGGGGAGGATGTGGGTGGTGAAGTGCTCGAGCCGCTCGTAGCCTTCGGTTGGCCACCAGCACACCAGATAGGAGACGCCAACCTTTTCGAGGGCGTCGATGGTGGCGCGCACCTGGTCCCATGGCTCCGAGAGCGAGATAGAGGATGCCCTGAGGATGGAGGAGGGGTCCCTGCCGGCATCCTCAGCCAGGCTGTCGAGGGCACGGGACAGATCTCGGTAGATCTCGGGCGGGTCGAACGCGTGCCATGCATCGGCCCAGCGCGCCACTATCGGTAGCGTCCTGCGTCTTCCAGATCCGCCTATCCAGATAGGTGGATGGGGGCGCTGCACCGGGACCGGGAGCATCTGCGCTTCTTGGAGGCGGTAATGCTTCCCCTCGAAGGACACCGGCTCGCCGGTCATGAGGCTGGTGATGACCTCCAGCGACTCCTCCAAACGGTCGAAGCGCTCACGCCTTGGCGGGAAGCCAATGCCAAGGGCGGCATGCTCAGGCTCGAACCAGGCCGCGCCAAGAGCAAGGTCGAAACGGCCCTGTGAGATGTTGTCCACGGTGACGGCCTGAGAGGCAAGGATCGACGGATGGCGGTAGGTAACGCCTGTGACCAGCAGCCCCAGTCGTATGCGAGCTGTCGACGACGCTAGCGCTGCCAGCGTCGTCATGCCTTCGAAGCAGTTGCCCGGTCCCTCGCCGTAAAGCGGTTGGAAGTGGTCAAAGCCCCAAGCCCCCTCGAAACCGGCCTGCTCAGCGAAGAGGGCCCGGTCCAGTAGCTCATGCCATGCCATCCGCTGCTGCGCGATGTCTATGCCAAACCGCATGTGATGACCATATACGCGTCCGGGCCCCGGCAGCGAGCGCCATTGTCGAGCGGACGCAGTCGCTCCGAGCCGGCGTTAGCCATGCGCCGCGCGGCGGAGGCGATCGGCTATCGCGAGACCGATGCCTTCCTCGGGTGGCATAGCCACGACGAGGACATCCAGGTCCTCTTTGTCGGCTAGTCGCAGCCAGGAGAATAGCCAGTGTGCGAGGACGCCCATGTCACCGCCGGCATCCAAGGCAACCGAGACGCCCGGGGCTTCGATGCGCTCGAGCGAAAGGACGCCGACCCGGGCGCCTCTTGCAACCAGGAAGGCCGCTCTCCGGGCGAGCTCGTCGGGCGAGCAGAGCACCAGAGGGGTCGCAGGTGCGTAATGGGATGCTAGCGTTCCAGGTGCGCGCACCGAGCTGCTCGCTGCCGTCCGGGGCCTGGTTCCGAGGACCCGGGCCAGAGCCTCTGGGCTGATGGCCCCGGGTCTGACGATAGTCGCCTCGCCGTCGACGAACGCGATGATGGTCGACTCGAGGCCAACCTCGCACGGACCACCGTCGATGATGGCATCGACCGCGCCCGCTAGCTCGGAGTCCACGGCGAGAGCCGTCGTTGGGCTGACGCGGCCGAAGCGGTTTGCCGATGGAGCGGCCAATCCACCTCCGAAGGCATGGAGAAGCCGCTGTGCTGCAGGATGAGCAGGGACGCGCAGCGCCACCGTGCCCAAGCCGCCGGTGACCGCGGTGAGCACTGATGCGTGTCGCGGGAGGACCATGGTCAGCGGTCCGGGCCAGAACGCTCTGGCGAGATGGTCTGCAGCGTCAGGCACATGTGATGCCCACTGCGTAAGTTTCGCTGTGGCGGGCAGGTGGACGATCAGGGGGTGGTTGGTAGGGCGGCCTTTGGCGGCGAACACCCGGGACACTGCGTCGGCGTTGGACGCGTCCGCGGCCAATCCGTACACGGTCTCGGTGGGCATGGCCACAAGCCGTCCTGCCTGGAGCATCGCTGCAGCGATGGCGATCGAGCGGTCGGACGTGTCGAGGATCAAGATGCCATTTTCCCACAGGTGAGCTTTACCTGCGCGAGGCGTTCGCCGTTGGCTCAACACTCAGGCGGATCATGTACCACCCGCCTGAGTGTTCAGGGTGCAGCTCAGCTGCCGGGGCTGAGAACGAGCACGGCCAAGAGGTCGCCGACATCTGGATTGTTGGCCGAGTTCTGACCGGGGATCCGCGGGCTGGTCGACTCGGTCGCCTTGTAGCTGCCGGGGCCAAGGTACGCATGGGCGACCACGACGGCGATCTTGCTGGAATTGGGGACCACGGCGTCGGCGACGATGTTGGACGGCCCGGATAGGGTGATCGCTTGGCCTCCTCCTGACAGCGCGATGAACACTGCCAGGCTGCCCTTCCTGGACACGTTGAAGGAGGTGGATGCCAGCGCTGCGCCGGGTTCGGTCTCTGTGGTGTAGCTCACCGTGCACGAGGAGAAATGGTCGAGCGCTGCTCCGATCATGGCATTCGCCGATGTCCTTGTCGCGTACGCGTCCGACGGGCTTGTAGTGATCGCAAAGGCGTCGACGACGTTCTTAGCTGCGTCGGCCACGCTCGCGTAGGTGCCACGGGCAAAATTGCCTGAGGCCTGGGCGCCACCGGTGGCGAAACCATAAACGTACAGCTGATTTCCGGGCTTGAGGGTCATCGACGTCGAGCGCTCGGCAGCCTGCGCTTCGGTGAGGATAGGCGAACCTGCTGCCGAGCTGGGCTTGCCAGACAGGCACGCGGCGTTCTTCGCGGCCTGCGTGCCGAAGGTGTTGGCCGATCCAGACGATGGACCCGTAGACGGCGGGCTGGAGCTTCCTCGCGCCAGCGATGACGGTGGCGCTGAGGGACCCGTAGAGAGTGGCGCAGTCGACGGAGGTGCGCTGGAGTTGGTTGTCTTAGCTGGTCCGACGTACACGGCAGGTTGGCCCACCGAGGTCAGCCCGAAACCCAAGTAGGCGCCGATGGCAACGAGCGTCCCGGCAAGCATTGCGGCTATTACCGGTATGACCGCCGGTTCACCTGGAGGCGCGTCGTCTTGTGAGCGCGGCTGGGCGCTCAACTTGGCGAGGGGGACGAACAGGATGATAGCTGCCGCGAGGCCGGCCAAGCCGAGCGCAAGCGCGATCCAGGCTAGCCCAGAAGGCACGGACGATGGCCCGGAGGACGGCAAGCGGAGCAGGTAGACGATGACGAACAGCGCTAGGAGCAACCCGAACATCCCTGATGACGCCGCTGCAAGGAGCCGCCGGCGATGTATAGCGGACGTGAGCAGCGCAAGGCGCGCTTGGCGTTCATCTTGTGAAAGGCGCCCAGCCGGTCGGCGCACGGGCCGTTCATCGGAAGCGGACGGCGATGGCGCTGTAGCGCCCGGCGCGCTCATGACGCTGTCGGTGGCTACGCTCGCATCGCCTGGAGTAGCGCCGTCTGGAGTCGCATCGCCCGGAGTCGCACCGTCACGTGTTCTTTCGGTCGGTCCGACTGGATGCGCTGAGGTTATTTTCTCAGCTTCCGTCGGGGCGCTCTCAATGGTGCTCGCGTCACTGGCATCCGGCTCCAGCAAGACGAGCGCGGTCCCGCATGCGGCGCAGAACTTCGCGCCTTGCACAGCAGCCCTGCCGCAGTTGGTGCAATAAGTAGTCAATATTCTGCCTCTGCCTTCCCGAGCGACTCTAGCCACAAATCACCTTCTGCCTTCCCGAGCGCGTCTAGCCATACATCACCGACGAGCACCGGGAGACCGATCTAATGCTCGCTAAGCGTGCCTCGTACGAGTGCTCCTGTGCTCAGCCCGCTCACGCGAGGTTGGCGCGGTTCCTGGTCATCCTGTGGTTCTCCCATGTACTGTACTCGTCCAACTCCGGTGCAGGCGCGCGACACGCCAGGAGGCGCGCAAAACACACCAGGAGGCAGGCAGAGCAACCTATGCTACGCCGATCAAGTTCGAAGGTGACGTTGCCGGCAGGTCGCAAGCACGGTACCGTAGCACCGTAGCGTTGCGCTGCTGCAGTAGCTGGTGGCGCGTAGTCTTGCTAGCCACGCAGCGACACGCAGCCACGCAGCGACACGTAGCGACGAGATGACCCAGGAGGTGATGCCGTGGAGATCGAAGACATGATCCTCGTGAGCGTCGATGACCATGTGGTCGAGCCACCCGACATGTTCATCGAGCATGTGCCCGGCAAGTGGCTCGATAGCGCGCCGAAGAGCGTGAAGAAAGCTGACGGCACGGACGTCTGGGTGTACGAGGGCAACGAGATACCGAACATAGGCCTGAACGCGGTTGCTGGACGACCGCCTGAGGAGTACAACATCGAGCCTACTCGCTACGAGGAGATTCGTCGCGGGTGCTTCGACGTCCACGAGCGCGTTCACGACATGGATCGCAACGGAGTGCTCGGGTCGATGTGCTTCCCTTCCTTCGTACAGTTTTGCGGGCAGCTGTTTGCCAGGAGCGCTGACAAGGAGACGGCTCTCGTGCTCGTGAAGGCGTACAACGACTGGCATGTCGACTCATGGTGCGCTTCTCATCCCGATCGCTTCATTCCGCTGTCGATACCTCCTATGTGGGATCCGGAGCTGATGGCCGACGAGGTGCGTCGGATGGCGTCAAAGGGATGCCATGCGGTCACCTTCTCCGAGGATCCGGCGAAGTTGGGATGGCCTCACATCTTCGGTGATCACTGGGATCCGTTCTTCGCTGCCTGCCAAGACGAGGGCACCGTTATTTGTCTGCATATAGGATCATCATCGACCATTCTTGGCTTGGCTCCAGGTGCGCCGATCGATGTGCTGATCACGATGACCCCCCTCAATGCCATGCAGGCGGCTACCGACCTGCTCTGGTCGCCTGTCCTGCGCAAGTTCAAGGACCTGCAGTTCGCCCTTTCCGAAGGCAGCATCGGTTGGCTGCCATACTGGATGGAGAGGATTGACTACGTTTACCAGCAGCATCGTTTCTGGACGCACCAAGACTTCGGGGACCGGCTTCCGAGCGAAGTGGCAAAGGACCACTTCACGTTCTGCTTCATAAGCGACGCGGCGGGCATCGAACAGCGCGATCGCATTGGCTTGGATCGGATCATGTGGGAGTGTGACTATCCTCACTCGGACTCCTCCTGGCCGTTGTCGCCAGAAGCTCTACGTAAGCAGCTGGACAATGTGAGCAATGCAGAGATCAACCAGATGACCCACCTCAATGCGATGCGCGTTTTTCGTTACGATCCATTTGCGCGACGTCCCCGGGAGTCATGCACCGTTGGTGCGCTGCGATCAAGAGCGACGAAGGACCAGAGCGTTTGACGACAGATCGTGACGAAAGATTGGCCGTCCAGTGCCGTGGCCACTGGCTACAACCAGGTGGGGCTCCTCGTGGAAGCCGCATCGGCGACGTCACTTGCCCTTACCACGCGGGGCGCGCAAAGCTGTTCCGGCGGAAGGTAACCCTGTCGAGAGATGTCGACAGACGATGACGCCTGAGGTGCGGCGCAGGCAGCTGACGATCAATTCATGGACGTCAAGGCCGATGGATACGTAACGAGACGAAGGAGGTATTGGAGCAGATGAGCTTGCTTGACGGGAAGGTTGCGGTAGTCACCGGCGCCGGGCGAGGCATAGGGCGTGAAGAGGCTTTGCTGCTGGCGGCAAAGGGTGCAACCGTGATAGTGAACGATGTCGGCGCGAGCCTGGCGGGAGACTCGAACGAAGGGCAACCTGCGCAGGTCGTGGTGGAGGAGATCCAGGCAGCTGGAGGCAGGGCGGCAACCAACTACGACGACGTCTCATCGTGGACCGGTGCTCAGAACCTTGTGAACCAGGCTGTCGAGGACTTTGGCCAGCTGGACATCGTAGTCAACAACGCTGGGATCCTGCGTGACCGGATGTCGTTCAATATGCAGGAGTCGGACTGGGACGACGTCGTACGGGTCCACCTCAAAGGCCACTTCGCGATGTCACATTTTGCTGGCGTCTACTGGCGATCCGAGAGCAAGGCTGGACGGGGTCGTCCAGGGCGCATCATCAATACCGCGAGCGAGGCTGGCCTGTACGGCAACGTGGGTCAGGCTAACTACGCTGCCGCAAAGGCTGGGATAGCCTCGCTCACCTGGGTCCTTGCAAGGGAGCTCGAACGCTTCGGCGTCACTGTTAACGCGATAGCTCCGCGAGCGCGCACGCGCATGACCGAGAGCGCGTTCGGCGCCATCGAGGCCGAAGACGATGCATTTGACCCGTGGGAGCCGGGCCACATCGCTCCGGCCGTAGCCTGGCTTGCAAGCGATGGAGCGAAGGACGTCACTGGGCAGATCTTTGTCGTCTTCGGGAGCACCGTAGAGCTGGTGGAGCCGTTCAAGGTCGTTAGCGCTTTGGACGCAGGCGCGCGGCGCTGGGAGCCCGAGGAGCTGGTGCAGAGAGCGCCTGAGCTCTTCGGGGACCGGTTGAGCGGCCTTCCCAAGTTCGACGTGGGTCTCTGATGTCACCGGCTGTTCGGTCGGCGTAGAAAACCGACGTAGAAAACCGACACTGTGGGCCGCTCGGGCGCAGGTCTTGCACGGCCGTGGCCCCGTGGTCGCCTATGAGCACGTCTTGGCCTGCTCGCGGGTGTGCAGGACGAAGAAGGTCAGGGTTGGGAGCGTGGGCCGCTGGTCGAGAAGGTCCGGACGCCCCAACGCATTGGCCGGGCGAGAAGCGGGTAAAATGCTCCGGGCGCCCCGAATCGTCGGGGAACTGTCATGTAGGTGATCTTCTTCTCGATCATCTTGACCACGGCGGCGGCGATAACCCTGGGTGGGTACAGGCGTCCGGGGTACTGCGCATCTGCCTTGCGCCAGATCTCCGTGTCGATCGGACCGGGGCTGAGCTCGCCGACATGTACGCCCGATCCGGCCAATTCCAGAGAAAGGCTCTGTGTCCAAGCGGACAAGGCAGCCTTGGACGCGCAGTATGCTGCCTCTCCGGGCAGTGGCAAGTGGCCCGCGACAGACGTGATGTTGACGATGTGTCCGTGCCCACGCTCGAGCATCGGCTCGAGCACGGCAGAGGTCATGTAGACGGCCCCGAGGAAGTTCGTTTGAATGATGTGTTCGATCTCCTCGACCGATGTGTCCGAGACATTTCGATGAAGTCCCACTCCGGCGTTGTTGATGAGCATGTCGATCTGACCCAGGTGTCGGGCCGCTTCGGCCGTTACCTGATTGCACTCCGAGCGCTTGGACACGTCGGCGACGACAGCTCGTGACGCGGGTGAGCTTCGACGGCAACGTTCCACCGTGGCGTCGAGGCGATCCTCACGCCTCCCGACTGCGACTACTGTCAGGCCTCGCCGAGCCAGGTCAATCGCTATGGCTCTGCCTATCCCTGATGTTGCGCCGGTGATGACGGCCGTCTTGCCAGCGATGCGAGTCATCCTTTCTCGAGATCGCCCGAGCGTATGGAGCGCATGGAACCTGTAGGAAGCAGCATTGCCCAACGAGTCTATTCGTATAGGGCGCCGCCAGCGTAAAGGACATCGGGCATCGCCAGCGTGGTCGCTCGGAGGACCTGTCGCGACGCTCGCGTAGGTGAAATCAACGGTTCGCACCGCGTGTTCTGACGCTAGCTGCTGTGTGTGCCGGCTTGGATGATGTCTAGATGCGACGCCGTTCGAGTCCCAAGGGCTCTCCTGCGCTAGTCAGTACTGCCGGACGATCACGTCACGGTGATCTGGCTGCTGCTGCGGCCTCGATCATGCGGAGAGCCGTCAGTGGCCTGAAGGCCGTGGGGAGGGGCGACACCACAGTTCGTGATCTCCAGATCGCACTTGGTGTGATCTGGCTTGTCGATGGCGGCTTGCAGCTGCAGCCGTTCATGTTCACCAGGGGCTTTGTCACGCAGATCTTGGAGCCCAGCGCCGCCGGCCAGCCTGCGCCGTTGGCCCACAGCATTCTTGCAATGGCCCACTATCTCCAGCCACACCTTGTGATGTGGAACGCTCTGTTTGCCTTGCTTCAGCTCGCGATTGGAGTCGGACTGTGCTTCAGGAGGAGCGTGAAGCCCGCCCTCGTCGTGTCCTTCGTATGGTCACTTCTGGTCTGGTGGCTGGCGGAGGGTCTGGGCGGTGTCCTTACCGGTTCTGCCTCTCCGCTGACCGGGGCGCCGGGCGCAGCCCTGCTCTACGTGGTGGTCGGTCTGTGCGCCTGGCCACGGCGTGAGCTCGCAGGTGCACCAGCAAATGTGGATGTGCGGCCACAGGTTGAGCTGGGCACGCTGGCACGCGCCGAACCGAGCGGTGTACTGGGCACTTGGGGAGCCCGAGTCGGGTGGTGCGCGATGTGGCTTGGGTTTGCCGCTCTCACCATTATGCCGGACAATGTCCGCCCATCTGGGCTGAGCGCGCTTCTGGCTTCCAGCGCCTCAGGCGAACCAGGCCCGCTCGGTAGCTTGGATCGCGCTCTCGCTCACCTCGTCGGCGGGAATGGCATGGCGCTGTCGATCCTGCTTGCCGTGGCTGAGGTGGCAATCGGTATCGGGGCCGTCTCACGCTGGCATCCCCGGGGGTTCATCGTCTTTGGAGCTGTGGTCGCCGTCATGTTCTGGATCGTTGGCCAGGACTTCGGCGGGGTGTTCAGCGGGCAGGGAACTGATCCCAACTCAGGTCCGCTCGTGTTGCTCTTGGGTGTTGCGGCTTGGGGGGCTCTGGGTCGGTCCATGTGGAGTCCCGGTCACAGGAGCCGGACGATAGGAGATCGGGTTGCGCTAGATCGCCCTGGTGAGCCGGCGGCGATCAGGAATGGAGGTTTTTCGTTTGATGCCTGATGACGCGCCAGCCGCTGATGCCGGAACGGTGAGCGGCCAGCCAACTGCGAGCCCGGGCCAGCCAGTTGCGATCCGTAAGGTCAGCAGGAGAAAGGTGCTCGCTGTTCTCGGTGCAGCAGGCGCGGGCGCCGCTGCAGTCGGGACGGGCATTCTCGGGCGGGAGAAGGCCGCAGCAGCTGCGAGTGGTGCACGAGCGGTCGCCTCGGGCGCGACAAAGCGCCGGTCTGGGCAGGTTCCTCAGTGGGCGATGGTGCTGGACCTGCGTCGGTGTGATGGCTGCAAGGCGTGCACCATGGCCTGCCAGCAACGCCATTACCTGCATTCCGACCAGACGTGGATCAAGGTCTACAAGATGACGTCCGCAGGTGGTCAGACCTACCACATGCCTCGCCCATGCATGATGTGCGAGGACCCGCCGTGCATGTACGTCTGTCCCGTCGGCGCCACGTTCAGGACAGACGAGGGCATCGTCCTCGTTGACCAGAGCGTGTGCATCGGCTGCCGGACTTGCATGGCAGCTTGCCCATACGAGGCGCGTTACTTCAACTGGTCGACGCCGAAGCCTGCCCCCCGGATGCCGGGCATGCCGCAGTCGCCAGAGTGGCCTGTGCCGCAGGTGCTCGGGACCGTGGGGAAGTGCGTGTGGTGCGCTGATCGGCTTCCTCATGGCGAGCTCCCTGCCTGCGTGCAGGGCTGTCCCATGGGCGTTATCTACATCGGGGATCTCGTCGCCGACGTGGGGGTGAACAGCTTTGGTGAGGTGATCCGCATCGCGCAGTTCATCCGCGACAACGACGCGGTTCGGTACCAAGAAGAGCTGGGCACGAACCCGCGGGTCTGGTACGTGCTGGGCCACGATCAGAGCTTGGCCGGATAGCGATGCGACGAACCGCCCGGATAGCGATGCGACGAATCGCGCTGCGGCGAATCGCGCTGCGGCGGACAGTCCCAATGCCGAGCAGTCGCCGCAACTCCAGCAACCCGAGCCGCCGCAACCCCAGCAAGAGAATGGAGGAGATTTGAGTAGTGTGAAGCAGGGAGCCGAGTTGCACGACGTGCCTGAGCTTCCCGAGGTACGTGCGGCATCGATGAGGCCGGTGTTGCGCCCGGGGAGGTGGTACTGGCCGGTCGTAGGAGCGCTGGCCGCGGTTATCGTTGTCGGGTTGGTCGCCTGGGTGACGCAGCTGCACGAAGGGCTTGGCGCGGCCGGCTACAACGACCACGCGTTCTGGGCGATATACATCGCAGATGTTGTCACCTTCATCGGTGTCAGCTATGGAGGAGCGGTCGTGTCTGCGATACTCAGGTTGAGCGGAGCAGCTTGGCGCGCCCCGCTAACCCGGATAGCCGAGGCGACCGCAGTCGTCACCGTGATCATCGGCGGGTCGTTCATCATCCCTCACCTCGGCCGACCTGAGAGGATCCTGGAGCTGATCTACCGCCCAAACCTTTCGTCCCCCATTTTCTGGGACTTCGTGGCGGTCTCGACGTACGCGTTCGCCTCGATGGTCTTCTTCTTCCTGCCATTGATGCCTGATCTGGCCATGGCCCGCGACCGCTTGGCTGAAGCGGGTCGTCATCGCCTCAGTCGCCTGTGCGGAGCCTGCGCTTGTCGGTGGCAGGGCAATCCGCGTCAGCGCCGGCGCCTTGACGGTGCGATCGGTCTTGTGGCGATCATGGTCATACCACTTGCAGTGTCGGTCCACTCGGTGCTTTCGTGGGCCTTTACGCTTACCAGCCGGCCCTGGTGGAACGAGAGCATTTGGGCTCCCTACTTCGTGGTTGCCGCGCTTTACTCTGGCATCGCGCTCGTGATTCTTGTCGTCGCGATCATGAGGCGGGTCTGGGGTCTCAAGGCTTTCATCACCGACCGCCATATCGTGCGGCTGGGCTTCATCCTCGTGCCGTTCGGCGCCGCCTACCTCTACCTCACGATCGCTGACTTCCTGCCCAGCAGCTACGTGGGAGAGAACGGCGTGACAAGCGTGTTCACACAAGTCCTGGTTGGCAGGTACGCGTTATGGTTCTGGCTTTTCGTCTTTGCCGGCCTGATAGTCCCCCTGCTCGTCGTGGCGCTGCCATGGACGCGGCGTGCCCCGTTCATCGTCGCCGCTGCAGCGTTGGTCGACGGGTCACTGTGGATCAAGCGGATGGTGATGGTGGTGGCCCCGGCCAACTATGGTCGTGTCTCCGGGGTGTTCGGCTCGTATCACTTCACGTGGATCTCCGTGGCGGTCACCCTTGCCGGCGTTGCGGCGATCCCACTACTGCTACTGCTGCTCTTCAGGATTGTCCCCATCCTATCGGTGACCGAGATGGAAGAGATGGAGGCCAGAGCTGCAATCGCAGCGAAGAGTGCGCCAGCTGGCACGGTTGCGGCAGCTGCCTCCGAAGAGCGCGAGCGCGTCTTGGTGGGCTCGGGGATTGCCGGTGGTCCGATGATGCAATCCGCTGCCGCGGCAGCTGACCGACAGCATCTTCACGACGGCGATGTGAGGCCAGGGTTATGAGGCGTTCAGTAACAATGGCCCGCGGCTCTCTTGGTCGAGCTACCGCTGCGTGTGGCGCCGGAGTCGTGGTCGTGCTCATGTTTCTTCTGCCGGGCATGCTGGGAGGCGCGCCGGCAGCCTTTGGGGTCCCAGCGTCGGCTGCGGCGCAAAATGGCGCCCAAGGCAGCGCACAAAGTGGCGCCCAAGGGATGGGGAACATGCAATCGACCTCCAGCCAGTCGGGCGCTCGGCAACGTGCGCGGGGCGCCGGCGCCGAACTGAGCCTTTTGGTCGCACGGTCTGGGGCGTCCAGCGACCAGCTGGTGCTCACCGCAGCGGTCAGCTCTCCTGCAAGCAACGAACGGGTCTCGTTCTTCGTTGTCACGACCGAGCTCGGTGGGCGCCGGCTGGTCCCGCTCGGCAGCGCGGCCGTTACCCCGTCCGGCGATGCATCTATCACCTACCAGCCGACGTGGACCGGTACGGAGCAGTTCGTCGCACAGATCGGTACGGATCCGTCGAAGCCGGTCGCAAGCGCAAGCCGGAACTTTCTCGTGACGTCGGCAGTTCCTGGAATGAGCGCCGCGCTTGCCAACTCCCCCAAGCCATTGCGCCAGGTGGGACGGGGATTTGTCATCGTCGTGCTGGTGGTGGTGGCGCTGGTGTGGACGACGCTTCTCGCAACCCTGTACCGGGTGGTCAGAGGGACCCGAAGGCTGGCCAGGGTGACATGATCAGGGGATGGGCAGAGCGCGACCGTAATGCTCGAACGCGTCATAGGCGCCTGCGTCCGTCCTGCCTGGCTCTTGTGGCTGTTCCATTGATGTTCGGCCTCGTCGCGTCGGCATGCGCTCCTGCACCGCTCGGGAAGTCCGCCATTGCCGTCTCGCGCTCCCTGGCACGCACTGAAAGCGCGGGCAGCGCGGCAGTAAGCATAAACCTCCTGATGGCCTCCTCTCGGCTTGGTCCGCTGGCGGGAAGGGCCACCGGCGTAGTCAGCTTCGCTGATCGCACCGGACGCATGGAGCTGTACGGCTTCGGCCTGCCAGAGCGATCTCCGACCGAAGTCGTGTTCACCGGCTCTGCGATCTACATGAAGCTTCCTTCGACGGCGCGCCTCAAGGGACAGGGCGCGGACCCTTGGCTCGGCCTCCTGCTGAGCGATCTCAACGCCGTGTCGACGGCACAGGCGGGGTTCGTGTTCCAGGCAGAGTCGGTGAATGCCCTTTACCTGCTGGACGCGGTCTCTCTTGGGGCCACGGGCTTCGAGCGGTCGTCTTCGTCCGGCCGCACGGCGCCGTACTCGGGGTCGGTGAACCTCGCTACCGCTCAGAGGTACTCGAGCGGTCTGGACGCGATGGTCCTGTCTCAGCAGACAGCGTTCACAGGTATCTCGGTGGCGCCGGTTGAAGTGTGGCTCGATCGGTCTGGCAGGATTCGTCGCCTTCGCTTGGTTCTCGATCCGGCCCAGGCCGCATCGGGCAGCCGGCTGGGGGGAAAGGTCACCATTACGGTCTCGCTGAGCAGGTTCGGTGTGGCGGCGCCGGTAACGGCGCCGCCGGCAGGCCAGGTGACTAATCTCGACGTCATACTCGAGAACCTTTCGGGTGGTGAGATGGGCGAGCCGCCGGGCGAGACCCCCGGCCAGTAGGGCCAGAGGGAGCGGCGCCATATGACACCGTCCAGGGCCCCAGCCGTTCCTCCGGAACCCATGCATTTCTCGCCACCCCGTGCGTCACCCCCCGCTCCACTCTCGGCCTGCTCGGCCCCAGCCGTTCCTCCGCTGGCCGCGGCAGATGAGGTCGGGTCGTCGAGGAGACCTCGGCGAGAGCGAGATGCAGAGAGCGAGGGAGAGCGCAAGCGCAAGCGCGACGGAGCGTCGCCGGGGAAGCGTTGTACTGGTGAGCGCACCGTGAGACCATCGAGCCCAGCTACGGGATGGAGATCGGCGCGTGGGATCGACGTCACGCGTGCGCCGTTGCTCGGAGGCCTTGCGAGCCGGCTGCTGAGGTGGAGGGCATTTCAATTCATCGTGATCCTCCCGAACGAGATCCTGTTCTGGCTCGTGATATCGACAGGGCTGATCGGGGGGGTGCTGCTTCACCAGTCGCATGTCTCGACGACGGTTCATTTCGGGGCAGCGTCCAGCTCGGGGCTGGGACTCCCATTCGGAGCGGGCGGAGCAGTCACCCACGCAGCCGCCCGTGGAGCAGCCACTCACGCAGCGACCGGTGGAGGATGGCTTTTCAACACGCCGCTGGTGGACACCTGGTCCAGGCCGAATTTCTCCACCGCGATCACCTGGTGGCTGTGGTGGTCGCTGGTCTGGTTGCTGATGGCTGTCGTGGGGCGGGGCTGGTGCCTGGTGTGCCCGTTCGGCGGGGCTGCTGAGTGGGTCCAGCGGCTGTCTCTGTGGAGGAGGCGGCAGCGAAGCATCGGACTTGGCCTGCGCTGGCCGCGGGCGCTTGTCAAGCTCGGCGTGCTGCCCGCGGTCGTTGCCTTCATCGTGTTGACCTGGGTGGAGGAGTACTACAACATCTCGGTCTCCGGTGATCCTTTCACGACCGGCCTGCTGGTCGGGATTATCGTGCTGCTGGCTCTCGGGATGCATCTCGTCTTCGAGCGAAGGACGTTCTGCACCTATCTCTGCCCCCTCACCGCCGTGTTCGCTCCACTGGGAGCGACTGGAGTGGTGGCCGGCTTTCGTGCCCGCGACCCGGAGCGGTGCTATACATGCCCGACCAAGGACTGCATGCGAGGCGGTGAGAAAGGATACGAGTGCGCGTGGTACGAATGGCCCGCAACGGCCTCTTCGAACGCATCGTGCGGGCTGTGCACCGAGTGCTTCAAGGCGTGTCCCTATGCCAATGTTGGTCTGTTCGTGCAACCTCCTCTCACGTCGGTCGTAGCGCCTGGCAAGAGGCGCTACGACATCGCGCTCGCGGCAGTCGCAGTCCTCGGTGCGATCGTGTTCATGACGATCAACGCGCTTCCGATCTACACGAGCATCGACGCGAAGCTCAATGCGTGGCTGTCCTTCCCGCACTACCCGGATCCAATTGACTACTTCGGGACCATCGCGGCCGTCGTCGCCGGCTTCGCTGCGCTGGCTTGGCTCGTGAGGATCGCCGCTCGTCCGAGGACGGGGTCACGGGCAGGGTTGTCATGGTTCACGCCGCTTGCCTACGCGGTCATCCCGCTTGCGACAGCAGACCTTCTTGCCAACCGGGCGCCGACGTTGCTGTTCTACGCGCCGCGGATGATCCAGGTGATCTCGGATCCTTTCGGAAGGGGGTGGAACCTGTTCGGGACGGCCCATCTCGCCGTAGCGCGCTCGCATCTCGTGGGGTTCGACTTCCAGGGGCGCTCTGGGTCGGCCCTCGCCGTTCAGATCGGGATCGTGGCGCTCGGAGCGGCGGCGACCCTGTGGAGCACGCACAGGATCTTTTCGAAGGAGCTCCGGCCGGCTAGCGGCCGCCCGCTCTGGGGCGAGCTGGCGGCCCTTGGCGCCATGGCTGGCTGTGCCGCGCTCATTGCCTGGAGCTACATGCTGCTCGGGGGTGTCGCGACGTGAGCGCTCGTGCCCTGAGCCGAGAGACCACGGCGCCGATCGCGGTGCGGGTCTGGCAGATGGCATGCGTCGGGTGCCTGGACTGCGTCCAGAGGTGTCCAACCGGAGCGCTTTCGATGCGCTATCCCGAGGGAGTCTTGGAGGCCGATGAGAGCCTGTGCGTAGGTTGCCGGATATGCGAGCGTACGTGCGCCTACGCCGCGATCAGCATCGAGGGGCCGCTCGACTCGAAGCCGGCCAATGTTCTCCCAGCCCGCACTCCGTCTCCCATCGAGGGTGACCTCGGAGAAGTGCAGGCGGGGTACGCGAGCCTCGATGAGGCGAGATCAGCTGCTGAGCGCTGCCTGGAGTGCCCGGATCCGAGCTGCGTATGGGGCTGTCCTGCTCACAACGACATACCCGGTTTCATCGCTGAGGTGAAGGCGGGGGATCTGGCTGCCGCACGAAGGGCGCTCGCCAGGACGAGCTGCATGCCGGGCGTGTGCGCACGCGTCTGCGACGCAGGCGCCCAGTGCGAGGGCGCCTGCGCCCTCGCACTGGCGGGCGGTGCACCGGTCTCGATAAAGCTGCTGGAGCGCTTCGCCGCCGACTCGGCGCCCGTCGATAGTGGCTCAGGGATCAAGATCGGAGATCGCCCGTTGCCCCCGTTGCCTTCCGCCGTCTCGGTTGCCGTCGTGGGCGGGGGCCCGGCCGGCATGGCTGCGGCAGTCTGGCTCCTGGCTGGCGGCGCGCGAGTGGAGCTTTTCGAGATGGGCCCAGAGCTCGGCGGTGTCCTTTGCTGGGGGATCCCGAGGTATGCGCTGGGGCGCGAAGTATGGTCCCCGCTCGTAAAGGTCCTCGAAGCCTCACCAGGTCTCTGCTTGCACACCTCGACGCAGGTCGGCCAGGATGTGGATCTCCGAGAGCTGGCTCGCCAGCACGATGCCGTGTTGCTGGCCCACGGCGCATCTGTGGCCCCTGAGCTGGCAACGCCTGGAGCCGAGGCTGGTGGCGTCATGGATGCCCGGCGCTTTCTCGAGGGCGCCGGCGACCTGTGGGATCCACACGGAGAGATCTGCGGCGCCGAGCTGGCTGGGAAGTATGTGCTCGTCGTCGGGGGAGGAGATACTGCGATGGCGGTGTCGAGGACGGCGAGGAGGCTTGGGGCGCGGGTGGTCTCGATCAGGAGGAGGGTGCGATCCAAGGCACAGGTGCGCTCCGACGAGCTGGCCCAAGCCCTGAGCGAGGGCGTCGAGGTGCGGTTCGGTCTAGCGCTCGAACGCATCGACGCGTCGGGAGAGGTTGTAGCTGCGAGGCTCAGGTCCGCCGTCCCACGGTGGCGAGCGCCGGTTCTCCGTTCGCGAGCGGAGAGGGGTCCGCGCCGGCAGCTGCTTGCGGTGGACATGGTCGTGGCGGCGACCGGGTTCAAGGTGGACCGATCCATCGGGTCCGGGCGCCGTGGCGCCAATACGGCAGCCGTCACCGGGTCGCAGCTCGGCGATCCGTCGCAGGGCTCACATGGCCCGCAGGGCTTACGTGATCTGCTCGCAGCGAGCGGGCTCGGCGTCGCAGGCAGCAGCGATGCGGGCGGTCATCTAGCGCTGGCCGTGCTGGAGAGGCAGGCGGCGCTTGACGCGTCGAAGCGCCAGTGCGCCGATCGGCTCTGGATCGCCGGAGACGCTCTTCGCGGGCCGTCGAGCGTGGTCGAGGCCATGGCGCAGGGCCGCGAAGCAGCGCTAGAGGTTCTCCGCTTGGCAGCGGCTCAAGATCCCCGAGATCAGGAGATCCCCGAGCTCGGGTCCGCCTCCTGCCGGGATCAGGTCCCTGAGGTGTAGCCGGTCGTGAAGAAGGCCCGAGCGCCGATCCAGACTGGCACGCCGTTCGGCCACCACGGCGCAGGCTGCATGACCACCTGGAGCGAGCTGTTGAAGGCTATGCCGCCCGGCGGCCAGAAGTAGCCTGTTGTGCCCTGGCCGTTGCACCAGGGTGTGACGCTGCCGCCGAGGACGGGGTCGTTCTGGTAGAAGGGGCTGTTCGTCGACTCGCCGGTGGTGTTGCCGTTCCAGCCGACTGACGGCCACCCCATCCAGCTGAAGACCGTCCAGAGCGCGGTATGCCCGTCGATGTAGACCCAGATCTGCCCGTCGTAGGCTCCGCAGTTCCCTCCGTCGAACCAGCCGACGGAGGGCCCAATGTTTGCAATCGAATCCCAGGTGACGCCTTTGAACACGCCGGGTCCTGAGACGTTTACCATCGTGTAGGTCTGGGTATTATTGGTGACTTCTTCACCCCACGGACCCCAGCCCCAGTTGTGCGGTGCGCCAGCCGGTAGGGAGACGCGTAACCTGCCCTGGCCATTGGTCGGCAGGTTGCCCACGTTGACCGTCGGGTTGTTCGTAACAGCGACGTTAACCGGGGGAAGCGATGAGTGCGCCGTGCTCGCTCCGACGGGCGAGGTGGCGAGCGCTGCGGCAGCGCCCAAGCCGGCGCCGATCATCACCATCGCCGAGGCGGCCAGCACGCCGATCCCCAATCGCGCCGCACGGGCTACGGGCGTCCTGCGCACCCTCCTGCTAGCTGTGCCGCCGACAAGCATTCCCATCTGCTCCTCCATCTGCGATCATGCCCTGACCGGCTGATCATAGCACATACTTCGCCCGCGCGGGCCGCAGAAGCTGTAGTGCTCAGGCAGGCGCTCAGGGGCCGTCGAGGTTCTCGACGGCCTCGAGGAATAGCCCCTCAGGGCTCCGAAGCGCCTGCGGGGTCGCCCGTGCCAGGGATGAGCGTACGGTCGCATGGGGCTCTGTCTCCGCCAAGACCTCTTTGAGCGTCGCGACGAGCCTTCCCTGCAGCACGGATGCCCGGTCAACGCCGGTGCGGAACCTGCAAAGGACTGCAAAGGCGCCTGGGGCCACCCTCGCGATGTCGTCGTCGTGGCGAACGCAGCCTTCGAGTTGGGCTGCCGCAGCGCGCACGAGCTCGTCTGCCGATGCTGCCCCGTGCTCGCAGTCGGGCGTGTCGACGATCTCGAGGAGCAGGATGGCCAGCTCGTTCTCACCCTTCTCGATGGTGCCCAGGGCGTGTCCGAGCTTTGCAAGAAATACTGCGGCGCCGGGCAGCCCCGTCACGGGATCTGGGTCGAGCATCGCGGCCAAGGCATCGTGTGTCCGCGCTACCGGATCGTTGGATGTCCTGATGCCGGCAGCCGCAGCGTCGGGCGGCGCGCCCTGGGACGCGAGGATCTGCCTGGCAGCCTCCTCTGCGGCGGGATGGCGCCTGTCGACCAAGGGTCGTCCGGGTTGCCGGTGGTCCCTGAGCCACAACGCTGGGGCTGAGCCGAACACCTCTTCGCGAGCTTTCATGTGAGCCGAGAGACGCATCGCAAGCCCGTTGAGGGCATCCAGCTGGTCTTCGTCGAAGTAGCCGGTTGCCGGGTTGACGACGCACAGAAGCCCCCGTACCTCGTCGGAAATTCCCCGGTCGATGACGGCCGCCGCCGCTATGGTCACGCGATGGCCGCCGTTGAACGCTGATGTGGCGTCTCGCTCGTCCATCTGGGCTCCACCGCTCGGCTCTACTTCGCCGCGCCCTGTGCCGTCATCTGCGTCATCATCGATGAGCGCTGGCGCAACGAGGACCTTTCCCCCCTCGAGGCCCGGGTCTTCCCAGACGCCGTAGGCCATCTTGCATAGAACCTCGGGCGTCCAGGACGCGTGCTCAGGGAAGGTGGAGGTGAGCCGCAAGGCACCGTCCGCGTGCCGCAAGGCGAGGAACGCGACGTCGGCGGCGCACAGGTCCCATGCGGTCCGGAGAAGGTTGGTGGCGGTTCCTCCGCTGGACTGGCTCATCACTTCGGTGAGACTAGCGGCCCGCCGTCCCATGGGCGTACGGTTGCCGTACCTGCCGCACAGGCGCTGCGCGACTCACATCCTGCGAGCCGCTCCCGGGCGAGCCTATGATGGCGCCGTTGTGGACGCCACCCGGGCGGTATCAGCCGCAGTTGTGACCGTTGCCGGAAATGAGCTGATCGACTCGTGCCGGATGCGCTTCGATCCATCGGCGGCTCGCGGGATGCCTGCGCACATTACGGTTCTCTACCCGTTTGCCAGCGTCGAAGAGCTGCGCGGGGACGTGGTTAGCGCCTTGGAGGACGTCTGTGCGCGCACCAAGCCCTTCGACTTCGAGCTGGTAGATCTCGGGTCTTTCCCAGGCGTCCTCTACCTCGTGCCGGAGCCGCAGGGGAAGTTCGTCGATCTTGTAGAGTCCCTGTCTCGTGCGCTGCCGGCCTGGCCACCGTACTCTGGCGCATATGCCGAGGTGGTCCCGCACCTTACGATCGCGCAGCGCCGCAGGGTTCCACGGCGGGCTCGCAGGCAGCTCTCCGCTGGGCTGCCTTTGGCATGCCGGGCGTCTTTTCTTGATGTGCTGGTCGAAGAGGATGCTGGATGGCGGACACTTCGTCGGTTCGAGCTGGGCGCTGGGGAGTAGAAGGAGCCGGGTGTTGGGCTGCAGGCGGGCGATCCCCCCGTCGTTCAATGCAGGCGGGAGGCCCCTTGCTCCTCTGATCTCAGCGTGCTGCGGAGCGCTGCGGCAGAGAGCGGGAACGCCCCTGAGGTGATAGCCCAGGTTCCGTAGTCCCAGATCACGCCGTAGGCGACGGAGTGGGAAGCCATCCACCTCAGCAGGTGTGTAACGAAGTAAGCATCATCGCTTCCCGCTGGACTGTCTCCCTGGGGAGCGAGGCCCCACTTCTCGATGGCGAGAGGCTTGGAGTGCAAGCTCGCGAACTCGGCGAACCAGTCGAGCCCGTAGCTCACGTTGACGAGCAGAGCCCAACGCTGCTGAGGAGTCACGGGGGTCAATGATGGAGGGGCCTGGCCCGGACTCGCGCCGGTGGTGAGCTCTTGCTCGAGGACGTCGGTGGCGATGATGTCGACGTAGGAGCTCCCTGGATAGATTGCGTTGGGGCCGATCCCCGTCGATGTCTGGGCGGAATCCCATACGAACTGGAACCTTGCTCCCGGAACGGCGCGCATGGTGGAGACTATGTGGCGCCAGTACGCTACGTACCAGCTTGCCTCTGCAGGCGTGGTCGCGGACCACGGCAGGCCTGGTAGGTCCGCATCCCAGCCGAGCACCAAGAGAGCGTTGGACTGGTTGCTCTGGACCAGCAGTTGAGCCAACTTCGCGAAGTACCCGTCGTACGTACCGGCTGCGCCAGCTGCAAGGGTCGCTCCCGAGCCAGGCAGCATGGGGACTCCCCAGATCCGCGTGAAGCCGGAACCGGCCCACCTGCCGAGGGTCCACGTGGGTTGCGTGATACTGCTCCAGGTCGCGTTGGAGAAGAAGTCCATCGCGTAGCGAACCGGCAGCCCCAGATAGTCCTGGAAGGCATACGCGCCTGCGACGTTTCCCGGCCCGGCATAAACTCCGACACCGACACCATCTGCAATACCCCAGCCAGGCGGTTGGAGCGGAACGTGGCGTGTCACTCGTGGCTTGCCCAGAGCGCTCCCCGGCACTGAACCGGCCAGGGGAGCGCTCTTGACCGGGTGATGACCACGCGGCCCCGCAGCCCGGTCGGTCTCGAGGACGGCGAGAGCGGCTGCGAGGACCGCTATGGCAACCGCTATGGCTGGGATGCGCAGTCGCGAGCGCGTGCTATTCAACTGGGCGGACCCCCGTCATGAGATGGTCCTTTCCTGGGGTCCTCGAGCCGTCGAAGACGCGCCGAGCCATCTGGAGCGCCGTCTTCGAAGCTTCGGCGATGATGACGCGCGAACGTCTGTTAGTGAGGGGCAGTGGGAGCAGGACGAGCAGGAACAGGCGAGCAGGCCACGGGGCTAGGTCGAAGAATAGAGCTGGCAGGAGCGCGAGCATCCATGTGAGCGCTGGGCCCACGGTTGCAAAGGTGAGGTGCAGCGTCTTTCGGAGGGACATGAACGGCACCGCGCCGACCAGGACGCCGGCGAGCGGCGCCAGGCCTGCTGAGACCAGCCCGAGGCGTGGGATCACCAGGATGGCAACTGCTGCAGTGACCGGGAGGGCGATGGTCTCTGCCACGGCGAACCGGATGGGTGAGCGGGTGACCAGGAACGTCGCGGCAGCTACCACGAACAGCGCTTCGCAGAGCGCTGCAGCCGACATAGCCGGGAGCACCCTGAAAACCGACTTCCAACTCGGTCCGAAGACCGTGCCGACAAGGATCGGAGAGGCGATGGTGACCGCGGCAAGTGGCAGGCCAAGCGTAGCGACCTCGAGAACGGTCCCATCAGCGAGCCCAGCGGCAAGGTGCTCGGCGTTGTCTTTCACCCGTGAGAGTCCTGCGAGCGCGACGCGCCATGTGGACCGCACGCCGATCGACAGCATGTCGATGATCCGCCACGAGAGGGCGAGCCAACCGACTGCAGCCGCGCCCAGGTCGGCTCCGATGACGAGCGCGAGGATGGCGCGGGCGGCGCGCGGCCTCCAGATGGACACAGAGGCTGGTATCCCGAACCGAAGCATATTTGCCGCATCACTTCTTGACCAGGCGAGCCTCGGCCACCTGCCCGCAAGACGGTAGCTGCCCGCAAACCGGACGGCCTGCCAGGTAAGGGTGCCAGCGACTGGCGCCCAGTCTCCCGCTCCGAGCAAGGCGAGTGGCAGCGCGACGGCGTACAGGGCGCTGTCGGCCACTACCTCTACGATCGCGAGCTGCTTGAAGCCGAAGGAGCGTTCGATGCGGGCTTGAGCAGGGGCCCAGAGGACGTTCAGCGGAAGGCCGATGAGCAGGACCCTCAGCAAGGGGGCGATATTGTCATGCCCGAAGAGGCCAGCTGCCAAGTACGTGCCGAGCATTAGCGCCGCCGCCATGAAGGCTGTCGTCATGCAGAGGAGCGTGAACGCTGTGTCGAAGAGGTGGTCCTGTGGGTCAGGGTGCCTTATGAGGTAGATCTCGGCGCCGACCTGAGCCACGGTGGCGCCCAGGGTGACGACGGCCGCTGCCGCCGCGTAACGGCCGAAGGCGCTGGGTCCTATGAGCCTGGTGAGGGCGAGGACCCCGCCTAGGCGGATTGCGCCGCCGATCCCCTCCCTCAACATCAGGTACGCGCCGCCCTCGATGCCCTTCGTGCGCAAACGCCGTGCCGGGTTGTCGCCTTCTTGACCAGCTGTCGCGGCTGGTGGACCCGGTGGCGGCGCAGGTGGGTTCTGGATCGACGAGAGCAGCTCGAGGTCCATCAGGTCCACGTCACGCAATGTGTAGCCGGCATGGGCCGCGATCTGGGTGCCTATAGACAGGCACTCGACCTGCGTGCCGCCGATGTGTCCTGTCGCGAGCAGATCCTGGTCGTGTGACTCGAGAGAGCTCGTGGTCGGCTGGCGCGCCTGGAGATCCCCACTGCGGGCAGGTGGAGCAGGTGCGGCATCCCCACTGCGGGCAGGTGGAGCAGGGAAGCTATAGCCGGGGACCAAAGCCGGGTGGATGTCGACCCTCCGACCGAGCGCATCTTCGAGCAGGAGACGGTGCGGGAACAGCGCCGATTGGACCACATGCTCTTCGCGCACGAAGAACCCGTGATCGCAGAGGATGTCTCGTGCGTTGCAAGCTTCCTGCATGCCAGCCTCGCCTGTCTCGGGATTGGTCACCACGATATCCAGATCGCGGTGACGGCGGGTCTTCGTTCCCAATAGCGCGTCTATTCCCCAACCCCCGCCGATGATTGCAGGAACTCCCTCCCGGCGAAGCAGGCTGACAATGCGCATGACGTCGCGAGTGCTCGCTCCGAGAAGGCGCCGGCGCAGCCTTCCGAGCGATGCAGCGCTCAGGCGAACAGCGGCTGCTCTCGCGGCGTGAAGGGGGTTCCTTCCCTGGTAGTCGACCGCGTCCAGCGACGGCGGTGTCGGGCTGGGTTCGAGGTGATCGGGGTTTTCAAGCGCCATCGCTGGCGCTATCCCCGACGACGTCTCGTGCAGCATCCCCGATGACGCCTCGGAGGAAGCCCCCGACAACGCATGGCGCGACCATATGGTGCTCGGCAGCAGCGATTTCTCCGGCTCTGGTTGCCGCCGAGCGACCAGAACGCCACCGAACGTCGCGCTCGCAGGCGCCAGCAGGCCGAAAAGCGCCCAGAGCGCCTGCGGCAACCCGCCGTTGCTCACGTATGGCCAGATCGCGTCCATGGGTATCAGCACCACTGATAGGACCACGAGCGCTCGCCCGAGCGCGACCTCCATGGGATCCGAGCTGCGTGCCGCCTTTCGCGCCCGATCGATCATTGCCCAGCTCATCGCACCGAAGAGCACGAGCACTATGATGCCGCCCTCCATGAGAAGCGTTATGTACTGTGACTCGGTGTACTGCCAATCGACGTTGCCTGGGAGGCTGATCCCGTACCCGGTGAGTGGTTTGGCTGCTATAGCTGGGACGTACTCGGTTGTCCAGACCTGCCACCGGAACGCGATCGTCTGGGGTACGCCCACACTTCGTGAGCTGCCTGCCGTCGTGCCGAACTCGGTCACCATACGTTGGCCGAGGTAGGAGCCGAACGCGATGATCACAACCAGCGTGCCGACCCCAAGCCAGGTGAGCACCCGCTTTGAACGGCGTGCCCAAACACCGAGGATCACGGCTCCGGCGAGCAACCCGCCCATCGCGGATATCTCAGCGGTGAGCATAAGGGCCGACATCGACAGGGCCGTCACCACCTTCATGGTCCGGGGCCTGTCGCGGAAGGTGTAAAGCAGTGCAAAGGAGCACAAAGGTATGAGGACTACCGTCAGGTAACCCGCCAGCGCTGTCCACTGGTCGAACGGACCGGTGGCCCTCATGAAGACGTGGTACGCCGAGGATCCGAGCACCGTGCTGCCGGTGAGCTTCACGATCAACGAGTCGATGGCGTGCAGCCGGGACTGTTGCGCTATCGCCAGAAGAGATACCGGGATGCTCGCTATGAGGAAGGCGATCAGGGCGTTCCTGCGTTCTTTTCGTGATCTAAGAGATACCCGCACGCCTCGGTAGATGAGAAAGAACTGAAGCTGGCCAATGGCGGTTCCCCAGTTGGAAATGGTCAAGTGCTCATGCAGCAAGACTGCATTGATGCCGGCCATCGCCGCCCAGCCGACCCCGTAGATGAAGAGCAGCCAGTCCAGAGCCGCCCAACGAACGGCATCCTTGCGCCGCGTGGCGACGAGCACCGTTACCCCCACCGCGCCGATCAGCGCCTCGGAGAGACGTATGTGGGGGACTGGGACTCCAGGTTGGAACCCCGACACTATGGGAACGATCGCAACCAGTATGTAGCCGCCAAGAGCAGGACGCACGAGGACCATGGTCACTACGGCGAGCCCGCCGACAGCTGCGATCGCCAGCTTGATGTCGTACACGGCCGCGATGCCGATGCCCAGCCCGCCGAAGATGGCCGCCATAGCAAGCAGCACGTCGCGTGGCGCTGAGGTGAGCCAGCTCTGTGCTGTCGTCGTCGAGTCCTCGCCGACGGTGTGTGCGAGCGTCGTAGTCCTGGCTGTGACCAGTGCTACGGGCTGGATGCCCGCCGGTGTGCCTCCGTCGTCGGGTTTGCCGGCGTGCCGGCGTTCATGAGCGCCGTCGCCGGGACGGCCGGGATGGCCGGGCTGGCCGGGATGCGCACATTCTCCGGCTTCGAGACCTTCGAGCACCCGCGACCGCGCACCGGGAGCGAGGGCGGCTGGGCCTGCCAAGGTTCAGCGCCCTTGAGACGCTCGTGGCAACAGGACCGCCAGCACCGGAGTGCGTCCCAACAGCCCTAGGCGTTCGGCGGCAGCTGCTACTTTTTTCAGGCGCTCTCCGCGTGCGACGGCCAGCACTGTAGGACCTTCGTCCATGGCTGCTTGCTGGGCGCCAGCCGCGCTGTCGAAGGTGGCAGATACGCTGAGATGTGGAGCGGGCCGCGTGCTGGCTGTCGCCAGATCATGGATGTCTCTGACGAGTTTGGTCGCTGCTTCCGAAGCTCTCCGGTCAAGTGGGATGACGGCTGTCGTCGTCTGTTCTCCACTGCTGGCGCCCTCTCTGAGAGAGAGGATGCGCGAGAGCTCGACGAGTGACAAGGCGCCTGGTACCTCGGCAGCGGGGCAGGGTACAGCCCTTGCGAGGTCGCTGGCCTTGTCGGCTCGTGGGTCAGCTCTTTCAGCCGCAATCACCAGCACTATCCCCAGGACGAAGCCCAGCGTTGCCCCGAGAGGGAGTCCGTAGCGGTTGAGCTTGCCCGAGCGTGTTGCCTGCTTGGGCATCTGGACCGGCACGATGCTGCCGGGCGGGATTGCGGCGGTCGGGGAGAGACCGTCGGAGATTGCCTGTGCCAGCAGGGTCGCTCCTGCCATGGCCTCCTGTGAGGTTGGAGCGTCATACGAAACAGCCAAGACGGAGGTGTTCCTTTCGACGACCACCGAGAGGCCGTGCTCAACCGTGGTTGTCGGTACACCGAGCTGGCTTGCAACCACCCTAAGCAGCGCGGTGTCGGTTGGAATGATGGCTGCATAGCTGATGGCGAGCGAGTCGGCCTCCGCGGCGTTCCCAGGGCCCAGCTGGGTTGCCCCGGAGCGCACGTCCAGGAGCGACTGGGCGGAGTATGTGATCGTCGCGTGCTTTCCGGCCCAATAACCTCCTGCGCCAGCGATGATGGTGGCGAGCAGGATGAGCCATCCCCGCCGTAGGGCCCACGCATGGCGCTTGGCGCGACGGTTTCTTACTGACGACGCCATGGTCTGCTCGGCGACCGTGTGGACAGGAGTGGCAAGGGCGCCGGCAACCTGCTCGGGCGTCTGGCTGTCGGCAGAGCCGGTTCTTTCGAGCTCGGTAGTTCCTGCCTGTTCGGGTGGCTCCAGCGGTGTGGTTCGAGTTGGTCCGGGAGTCGTCTCGGCGCTTGCTTGTAGGCGCAATCCCTCGTGGTCGGCTGTGCGAACGCCAGTTGGCTCCGAGCTGGCCTGAGTGCCGGCTCTCGACCACGGCTTTACATCCGCCGAGCGAAGCGGGATCGTTTGCGCCGCGGATTCCGTGCCCACATCCGGGATTGGGCGCGGGCCCGGAAAGCTGCCGTGTGTGCCAGACAGATGGTAGATCGAACCGCGGATGCCAGGGATGCCCGGTATGACAGGGATGTCTGAGCTGGAAGGCATGTCCGATCTGGAAGGGGCCCAGGATCCGCCCTGCGCCGTCGTAGCATCAGCATCAGTATCAGCATCGGTCCTGCTTGCCTGTGTCCAGGTCAATGTGTACAAGCATCCCCTTGCGCCCCTGTGTTGGCATGAGGTCTCGACCATCACGCCGGCATCTTTCATGCCAGCAAGGTAGGGCACAGCTTCGAGGAAGCCCTTGCTCAGCTCGCAGATCTGGGCTAGTCCGAGCAGCTCGGATCGGGTGGACGCCCGCAGCACGGCGCAGCCGTCCCTGGTGCGAAGCACGTCGATACGGACGCCAAGGCTTGCGAGGCGACGAACAGCCTGTGCAAGCAGGTCCTCGATGGCTGCGTTCGTGCCTACAGGATCGAAGTCCTGAGGAAGGGAGATGAGGACGCGGCTCATCGCGAGCTCCCAGCCAGTTGCGCGGGCATCGGCGAGGTCTGCGTCGAGGACTCCGGTCGCGCGAAGTGAATGAAGGAGCTGCCTGCTGGGTGCTACGTATGCCGTTAGCCCCTCGCCATCTCGAGCTCCGGCTCCGGCTCCGGCTCCGGCTCCGGCTGCTTCGTCAGGGCTGGCGGGGCCATGTGGAGAGCGTCGATTCGAGGTTGGGAACGCTGAAGGGAGCCGCCAGAGGCCCGATGACAGGAGCGCTGACGCGGCTCGTCCTCCGGCGGAGCTGGCCCGTGCTCGGTGCATTGCCTCTTCTTCGGGTGTTAGAACGCGTACTGCCACTCGAGGATCACCGCCTAGTCTTCATAGTTCTTCATCCGCATGGTCTTCATCTGGTACAGCTCACGGTCAGCGCGCACGAGCACCGAGGTGGCATCGTCGGTACGTCCGTCGGCGATCACCGACCCAAGGGTGACGAGGACGCTGATGGTCTGGTTGCGGACCTGATAAGGGTCGGACAGGACGGTTCGAACCCTCCGCATGACCGCGTCGAGCTCCGCTGGGTCAGGTGACGAGGAGTAGGCAACTGCAGCGAATTCGTCACCTCCGAGCCTCGCTACAGTGTCGCTTGGCCTGAGGACCCCTTCAAGGCGCCGCGCGACAGCGGTGAGCACTTCGTCGCCGATGTCGTGCCCGTATGTGTCGTTCACGAGCTTGAGACCGTCCAGGTCGCAGAAGAGCAGGCTTGCCCTTCCGCCTTCCCTGCGGGAGCGCACGAGTGCTCGGGTCAGGTGGTCCAGCAGGAGCGAGCGGTTTGCAACGCCGGTGAGCGGATCATAGAGGGCGAGCCTGGTCAGCCAGGCCTCGTGCTCTCGCTGTGGCGACGAATCGTGAAGGAGCAGAAGTGCTCCAAGTCCAGCGCCCCCGATCTCCAAGGGCTGGGCCGAGGCGGTTATCCAGCGTGGTCCGCCCTTTTCTCGGGGGAGTTGTAGCTGCTCGCTTCGGACGGTTGCTCCGCCGAGGGCCCGTGTCAGCGGGTGCTCGGCGGAGTTGATCCGCGTGCCGTCCGATGAGAGCAAGGAAATGTTCTGCGGGAAGGGACGTCCGAGGAGCTCCGAGTTCGGGGGGAGCCCCTGGAGCGCCAGCGCCGACGGGTTGGCCAGCAGCACGGTTCCGTGGCTGTCGCATGCGATGAGCCCGTCCTCGAGGGCATCGATGACGGAGTGGGCGGTGTGAAGCTCGTCGACGTTCTGAGATGTTCCCCGGGGCCCTTCGGACCGCTCAGACCCCTCGGCCACGATGCGCAGGCTTGCCACGAAGCACTTTCCCAGGTGGCTGCTCTGCAACTCTGCTCCGCAGATGTCCACCTGCACATCTGCACGTTCGCCGCGGAACATCTTTACCCGACGTCCCGGTGGAGGCTGCCCAACGATCATCTTCACCAGCTCCCGGGCTGTGTGGCCTTCAGCGAAGACGGGATCGAACGGGTCTATGAGGTCTGCTATCTCTCTACCGAGGATGTTCGCCGCACCGTCGTTGCCCAGCACCGATGAGATGGTCTCGCTCGCATATAGCACTGTGCCGTCTTCCCGAGCCACGAGCACCGGGTCGGGCACGTGTCCGACCACCTCTTCGAGGAAGGTGCCGGCGCGTGCAGGTGCGAGGATTGGCTTGTCCTGCTGGCCCGGGGCGTTATGCTCGCCCGGCTCATGGCGCTCGCCCGGCTCATGGCGCTCGCCCGGCTGACGCGGCCACACGGTTGTCTCGGTCGCGGACCGGCGGGTGTAAGCGAGCCTGCTCGCCAGCCGACTTGCTATCCTCGAGAGTCCGAAGCGGAGCTCGTCATCGATGCTGATGGGCGCCGTGTCGACGATTCCAAGCAGGCCAATGTGCTCCGTTTCGCCGCTAGCAGGATCGCGAACGGGCACCACTTTGCAGAGCATGCGCGTGACGCCTGGGCGCTCCGTGCTTGCGGGCTCGAACCCCGTGAACATCTCAGCGCCGAAGGCATCGGGATGCGCCAGGCAGCTCCGCGCGAGAGCGCTGACACGGTCTCGGGTCTCGGGTCGCGCTCCCTCGGGGGGGAGCGCGACGGTCACGTCGCCATCAGGTGTTACGAGGAAGCAGGCCAGAGCCGCGCAGAGGTCCCGTGCAAGCTGGAGAAGCTCAACAGAAGGCTCATCAAGCGCGAGCTGTTGGTCGGGACTGTTGGGATTCGTCATGCCTGGATCCGGGCTCTCGATGTCGGCGCGGGCTCATGCCCGGCGCACACAGCAGTCAACATGGACCGCAGGCTAGTGAGGCTCGGTACCCGCGGTGTCCCGCCAACGTACCCTGGGGGTGGGACGCCAGCTGGACGCTGCTTTCGTACGGTGCGGCCATGCTCATCTCCTACGTGCTTCGGCTTCACGCCGACGAGCTGGCCTCGGGGCGTGTCGTCGGCGAGGTAGAGGCTGTTGCCAGCGGGCAGCGCTTCCTGGTGCGCTCGGTTGAGCAGATGATCGCTTTTCTCATGGAGACCTCCCAGGCGGAGGAGGCCTCGGTCCGTGCCGCGCAGCCCCTCTACGGAGAGGCCTGAAGTTGCCTACGGGGCACCCCTTGGGCTCGGACGCTCCCATGCACGTGTCGAGTGTTACGCTAGTCGATGGAGGCGCCGCTGGCCGGTCCGATTTTTCGGCCGACGCAGGTCGTGCGATCGGAGTCCGTTATGCGGATCGAGCCCGGCCCCACCGCTTGCGGGCGTGGCAGGTCATCGCCGTTGCGGACGCGATTGTCATCGCGTGTGTCGTGGCGATAGCGGCAGCGTTGTCCCTCAGCGGGGCCGCGACGAACCGCCGGGGTTCTCCGGTTCCACTGGTGATCGTGGTGACATGGCTTTGCTTTCTGACCGGCATATGGCTCAAGCGCCTTTACGCGCTGCCGCGCAAGCGGCTCGTACCTGCCGGCGCCGAGGACGTTCCTGCGATCATCGAGGCGCTAGCCGGTGGAGTGCTGGTCGCATTGGCGATCGAGTGGGTGTTTGGAGCAGGCCGCGGGCCGCGACCGGTGCTCTCTGTTGGCGGGCTGGTGATCGCGGCGGCAGCCTGTGCGGTTGCGCTGCCTCTGGTGCGAACGGCGACTGTGAGCCTGCTTGCGAGGTTTGGAGTCGCAACTGTGAGGGTCGTGATCGTGGGCACCGGAACGGTAGCCAACGACGTCGCTGGGCGGCTGCTTCGCAGCGCGTCATTGGAGCTGGTCGGCTTCGTCGACGACGATCCTGACGGGAGCCATGTGGTCCTTGGCGGGCTGCGCGACCTGCAACGGGTATGCAAGCGTTACGGCATCGACCGCGTCATCGTCGCCTTCTCACGCGCCCATCCGGAGAACACGGTCACGAGCCTCAGGGCGCTCGCCGGCTCTGTGCCGCTGACCGTGGTCCCCAGGTACTTCGAGCTTACGAGCTGGCAGGCTCAAGTCGACGACTTGAGCGGGATGCCTGTCGTGAGCCTCGACGGTGGTACGGCAAGCCTGACCGCCAAGTCCCTGAAGCGTCTAATGGACATAGTCATCTCGCTGGTGAGCCTGACGGTGCTGCTTCCCTTTCTTGCGATCGCAGCGCTGATGGTCAAGTTGACGTCGGAGGGACCGGTGGCGCTCCGTCAGGTGAGGCTGGGCCGGGACGAGCGACCGTTCACGATGTTGAAGCTAAGGAGCATGACATGGACAGACCCGGTTGGGAGCCGCAAGGATGCGCCGGGAACGCTCGATCCGGGAGCTGAGCGCCGTGGCGCGCCTGGATCGAACGAGGCTGACCCTCGGATCACCAGCGTTGGACGTGTGCTCCGCAGGAGCGGGATCGACGAGCTTCTCCAGCTCTGGAATGTATTGCGGGGAGACATGTCTCTCGTCGGGCCCAGGCCCTTCGTTCCCGAGGAGTGCTCCCGTATGGTGAGCTGGGAGCGTAGGCGCTTCGAGATGCGCCCGGGGATGACAGGGCTCTGGCAGGTATCAGGTCAGCACGATCTGCGATTCGAAGAGCTGTGCCGTTTGGACTACCTCTACGTGGCTTCCTGGACCATGCATGCCGATCTTCGCATACTCATGAAGACGCCGCGCCGGCTTCTGTGCGGCGCCGGAGGCTCGAGGCGATCTCATGAGAGCTGTGATCTCTAGCGCCAGTACGGGCGCTGGCCGCTTACGAAGTGGGGCGCGCAGGTCTGGAGCCGGCATCGCGGATCCAGGCGCGGAGCGCTTCCTCCTGGGCGTTCCAGCGTGCGAGCTGTGTCTCCTTGGCCGGCATCGCGCGTGCGAGGAGCGATCGGCGGTCGCCTGTAGCCGACCGGACCGCCCTCGCGATGTCTTCGGCGTTGTTCTCGACGTGAAGCGCATGAGGGAAGAGCTCTCGGCCGGCTGGCCAGTCGGAGATGATGAGCGGCTTACCCGCATAGGTGGCCTCATAGGCTGCACGCATGACGGAGGTCGGCTCCGTCGTGAGAGCGGCGACGAGGTCGGCGTCAGCCAGAGCACGCTGGTATGCTCCAGAATGGAGGAAGCCCGTGAAGTGGACATTGGCCGGGGCATGCTCGCGCAGCGCTGCGGGGCAGTCCAGGATGCGCCCCGTCACGTAGAAGTCGCACTCCGGTACGGCGCTAGCGGCAGCAATCAACGCCTCGACCGGCTCGTCCGGCGCAAAACGACCCACGTAGAAAAGCCGTGGCCGCGTTCTCTCGGAGCTCTCGGGAGGCTGGGGAGGCTGGGCTGGGCTCCAGGAGCCGGGAGCCTCGTGGACGATCAGCGGGTGACCGCCCCAGCTCTCGACGATGTCGCACCAGTGCTCCGTAGTCACGAGCGTGATCCCGCACCGCCGTACCAGCCAGCGATGCAAGGGGAGGAGACGGGCGGATACCCGGTCTTCCTGGGCGCCGAACGACCCCGGATGGCTGTCAAGGCCGACCGTGGAGCCAGTGAGCTTGCTGCAGACATAGACGACAAGCCCTGCGAAGACGGGGGGATTGGTGACGATCACAGCCTCGGGGCGTCTGGAGATCATGAACGCAACAGTCCGCGCTGCGCTGAGGACGTACCTGATGAGGACGTGGGGACGCTTCGGGTTGCCCGCAGGGTAATAGCATTTCGCTTCGCCACCCAGCGCTGCGGCGATCTCCCCGGAACGTCCGCTGATCGCGCCCCAGGAGATGAAGGCGAAGGAGGTGCGGGAAGCCTTGACCACAGGTGACCTACCTGGGGTGTCCGTCATCGCTGCCACCTATAACCGCAGGAACCTCCTCGTGCCTTTTGTCGACGCAGTTCTTTCTGATCCTGCGGCCACGGAGCTCATAGTGGTTGTGGACGGTTGCGACGACGGCTCGATCGAGATGCTGGAGCAGAGAGCAACGGTAGAGCCGCGTCTCAAGCCGCTCATGGTGTCGCACCGTGGGCACCTGGCCTGTCTCCAAGCTGGAGTCGCGATCGCAAGATCGAGCGTGGTGCTGTTGCTCGATGACGACGTGCTCGCCGACGAAGGGCTTGTCTCTCGTCACGCTGCGCTGCACGCAGGTGCGAAAGACCGCGTCGTGATGGGGTACATGCCGGTGAGGGTGGCGCGCAGACGCCGCCATGGCCAGGTTGGCACGTATGTTTACGCTGACGAGTACGAGATGCACTGCTCGAGGATCAGCCGAGGCGAGCTCCCGGTGCTCGAAGGGCTTTGGGCCGGGAACATCTCGATGCCGCGGGCATCCTGTCTGGCCGTAGGCCTGCAGTCGGCGGAGTTCGCTCATTTCTACCATTCGGACAGGGATCTTGGTCTTCGACTCCAATCTGGAGGCCTCGAGGGAGCGCTCGACCTGTCCCTCACCGCGTCGCATATTCATGAGCGGTCCACTTTATCGTTCCTGCGGGACGCACTTTCGCAAGGGGAGGGTCTAGCCCTGCTGCACGAGGTGCACGCGGCGAGCCTCGGACCGCTCGACATCAGCCAGTTCTACGCAGACCTTCCTTGCATGACGCGGCGTCTGGTGCTGTACCTTGCCGGCTCGAAGCACTGCTGGCGCGCGTGCCGCCTGATTGGAGCGCTCTCGGGTCTGTTCGGAAGGTTGCACTGGTTCGGGGTCGAGACTGCGGTCGCAAAGCTCGCGAGGCGTGCCCTGCTGCTTCACGCGACAATGTTCCGCGTGGAGGCGCCATCTGCAGAGCGCTCTTCGGAGAGCCGCGCCAGGTAGTCTGTTGTCGCAGATCGCGGCGGCGTACGAAGCGGCGGCGGTCGCCGGTCTATGGGGGCTCTTCGTCACGGGCGGCGTATGGCGCCCGGCGCCGGTGAAGCAGCGCCGGCGAGGATGAAGGGGCAGTCCTCGGGCCGGACCACGGTGCTCCTCGCGGCAGCGAGCGCTAGGTCCTCTCGTGAGATCTCATGTGCTTCACGTTTGATGGCCAGCTCGCGGCCCTCCAGCTCGGTGGCTATCTCAACCTGGTGATCGTCTACGTGCTCGCCGAACGCCGCTCTCCTGGGAACTAGCAGCGGGCACTTGCCTGCTCGGAGCGCAGCGAGCGACGACCCCGCACCCGCGTGCGCCACGACCACATCGGCGGCTTCGATCGCACCGAAGAGATCATCGGAGGAGATCACCTTACGGGCCGATATCCCGAGACTGCTGACGTCGGTGGACCCCGTCTGCCAGAGGACCTCCACCTCGTCGTCGAGGCACCTCCTCACCGCCTCGACCAGTCGCCGGAAGCCGAAGCCCTTGGCGGTGCCGACGGTGACGACGGCGCGCCTGATGGGCCTTTCGGCGCTGGGGCCCGGGGTGAACGGGTCGAAGACGGAGCCCCGGTAGAGCCAGCGTGGCTGAGACCAGTTGCGATACTGCGTGTAAAAGTTGATCCCTGGCACTCGCTCTAGGAGCTTCGCCGACACAGAGGGGGATCCGACGCGCGTAGCGCTCTCGATGTAGTGGCAGTGCGTGCCGCGCAAGCGGGCGATGGGCAGGAAGGACACGGCAAGCGACGAGCCGGTGCTCACGGCGGTGTCGAAGGCGCGCGCGCGGAGCAGTCTGGCGGCGAGCGCCAGGTTCTTCGCGGCAGCGAGGACGTCGCGGGGCTGTGCCGGGGCTACGTAGACGACCTCCTCGTCTCGCAGGAGCGACCGAGTCTGCTCGTTGGCCCAGGTCACCCAGGTGACGTCTTCGGAGATCCCTTGCAGGCGAGGACGTAGAGCCCACAGCTCCTCTAGGTGACCTCCTGCGCTGGCCACGAGCAACGTTCCCACAGGCTGAAAGTCGCACGACGGCGTCCCGCTGGCGTCCCGTGGTCTCCCTTCCTCATGGTGGACGTCCGAGGGACGCTCTATACCTACGGTGCTAGAGTGAACCGGGAGCCAAGGCATCAACTTCGCGTGCGGAGAGCCTGAGCGGTGCGCGTTGCGATTGCACATGATTTTCTCTGCCAGCGCGGAGGAGCAGAACGCGTGGTCCTTTACCTGGCATCCATCCTTGACGACGTCTTCATCGTTACGTCGGTGCACGCCCCTGAAGCCACCTACCCCGAGCTCGCGGCAGTCGAGGTTCGCGCCAAGACGGTGGTGAGCGCCGGTCGGGCCAGGCATTTCCGTAGGAAGGTTCTGTCGTACCCGGGTATCTTCAGGTCGGCCGACTTGAGCGAGGCAGACTTTGTAATAGTCTCGTCGTCTGCGTTCGCTCACCATGTCCGCCACGAACGCTCGGTCGTCTACTGGCACACGCCGCCGCGCTTTCTCTATAACCCGGGCGCCTATCTTCCGTTCAGGTCGACCGCGCTCAGCGATGCCGCTGCTTCGCTCTGTGCCGGGATCGCTCTTGCTCCTCTGAGGTACCGGGACAGGCAGGCCGCGCGCTCTCACCTGGGACATGCGGCCAACTCTGATCGGACGGCGGCGAAGCTCCGAGCGGCGTACGGCATCGAGCCTACGGTGCTGCACCCGCCGCTCGACACAGCAAGGCTCGCTGGCTCATTGACGCCGCTGCCGAGCCCGCCAAGGGCGCTCGTGGTATCGCGGCTGCTCCCGTACAAGGGGGTTGACGTGGCGATCTCGGCATGCCGCCGGCTTGGGTTGTCGCTGACGGTGGTTGGAACCGGTCCAGAGGAGGCAAGGTTGCGAAGCCTTGCCGGTAGCTCTGCGAACTTCACGGGTACGCTCAGCGACAGCGAGCTCGTCGAGGCGTTCGGGCAGAGCTCTGTGGTTCTTTGTCCTGGCGCTGACGACTTCGGGTACATTCCGTTGGAAGCTGGCTTCTGTGGGCGACCGGTGGTCGCTCTGCTTGGCAGTGGAGCCGCAGAGAGCGTGATCGCCGGTGAGACCGGAGAGCTCGTCGATGGTTGGGACGAGGCGTCCTGGTCAAGAGCCATCAGCGGGGTCATGGAGCGTTCATGGGATCCGGAGAGCCTGCGTGCCGCAGCATCGCGGTTCGACGGTACGAGCTTCAGCGCTGCGTTCGCAGAGTGGATAGGCGAATGGGCAGATCCGGCCGAGGTGTTGTCGGCTAAGGCCTTGGACGCTATCCGGCGCTTCGAGAGCTCTCCAGATGACCAGTCGAGGACTCTTCAGCCGGAGGCGCCAAGGCCGGGGCTCGCAGCTCCTCCGCGGGGCGAGTAGCGGCTCGAGCAACGGCTAATGAACGTAGCGCTATTTGACGTACCACTTTCGGTACGTTAGCGAGATGGCGAAGATGGCGATCAGCACCGCAAGGATCATACCGCTGTCAGATCTGACGGCCTCTCAGGTTGCACAATGGCAGGAGCTCGCGGATAGTGCACTAGAGCCGAACCCGTTCTTCGAGCCCGCCTTTGTCATCCCAGCATCTCGTAGGCTGCCGGAGGGGGTTGAGCCCGCGATCATCTTTGCAGACAGCGCGGGGCAGCTTGGCGCATGTCTACCGGTGCTCTTCGAGCGCCGGTGGCGCCGCGCTCCGCTGCGGTGCGTGGCGACCAGGCCTACGCTGTCGCCTACGCTGCACCGGACGGGGCTCGGGACGCCGCTTGTCGGAGGATCGCATGGCTCCGAAGCGCTTGGATCATTGATAGACGTGCTCAGGCAGCAAGCTTCGCGGGATGGCTCACTCTTCCTCGCTTTGGAGGTGTTCGGCGTCGGCGGCACAGTCGACCAGCTTCTTCGAGAGGTCCTGGGGGATCGCGGCTTGCGCTCGTACGAGTATGAGACCTGGGCACGGTCGATGGTCTTGAGAAGGGAACAGGCTACTTACCTGTCTGCGGTGTCGAGCCCAAGGCACCGGCGGGAGCTTGCACGCCGCAGGAGGAAGATAGGCGAAGAGCTCGGTGGCGTTCTGGAGCTGGTCGATCGTTCGGGCGACCCCGAGGCAGTTGAGGAGTTGCTGTCCCTGGAAGCCGTGCGAGGTCGCGCGGCGGACGAAGAGGTTGATGGGGTGGGTGAGGATTGGTTTCGCGAGCTTTGTGCCCGCTTCCGCGACCAGGGGCGGCTTTACCTGCTGTCGCTGGAGGCGGGTGGACGGCCTGCCGCGATGGCCTGCTACCTGCGGGCGGGAGACGGGATGTTCTGCAGGAGGATCAGCTATGAGCCGCGAGTGGCGCGCCACTCGCCAGGACTTCACCTGGATGTGGCTGTGATCGACAGGTTCCATGATGACGGGCGTATGAACTGGATGGACTCCTGTAATCTTCCAGAGGATCGGACTACCTGGAGCATGTGGCCGGATCGCCGGCCGGTGTCGACCCTCCTCGTGCCGCTGCGCAGAGGTACCGGTGATCTTGCAGCCAGGGCGCTGGTTGCACTGCACGCCGCCAAGCAGGGGCTTCGCACCGGCAAGCAGGGGCTTCGCACCGGCAAGGAGAGGCTTAGCACAGAGGGCGGCAAGGAGAGATTGGGCTGATCCACCCGGGGTTGCCGGCGCCGGTCAGGAGCTTTCGATCTTCGACCTGTACTCGTTCAGCGCGCCTGACGGTGGGACGCCAAGCTCGAGCATGGCCCGCTCTGCGCGTGCGAGCGCGGACATTGCGCGGCGCCGGTTTCCGTTGTCGGCGTGCAGGCGCGCTGCGAGGAGGTAGTGGTGCTCTTCGTACGGGTCGATGTCGATGAGGTGCTCGAGCATCCCGAGCGCCTCGGCAGTGCGGCCCTGTTGAATTGCATCGTTGACCAGCAAGTCCATGAGGTGCAGGTGCAGCTGCGCGAGTGATTCCCTCGCAGCGGCGGCCCAGTCTGCATATCGGTCGCCAGGCAAGAGCTCGCCGCCATACCACGAGAGCGCCTCGGCAGCCAGTGTCACGGCGTCGGCGGGTGACGCTTGGCGGGAAAGGGCCCTGTCTGCCAGCGAGCGAAATGCCGTGATGTCTACCTCTGCCTCGGGGGATATCCTGATGAAGGCGCCGTCGCGTGCGAGCAGGTCGCCGCAGGCCGCTCGGACCCTGAAGAGCACGTTGCGCAGGCGCCGGGTACCGACTCCAGGTCCAGCATCCGGCCATAGAATCTCGACGAGCTCGTCTACCAGGAGGCGCTGGCGGATCGCGATGACCTTGATCGCCTGCGCCGGGAGGCTTGGAGGCAAGGTTACCTCGATTCCTCGGTAGCGAAGCGAGAAGCTGCCGAGCATGACAATCTGCCACGCGGGCGGGCGTCCCGCGTCGGCGCGCCGGTGATGGTTCCGCAGGACATCGGGAAGGCCGATGGTGGCGGCATCTCGAGGTAGAGCAGCCTTGTGGCTGGCGCCACGCAGCGGCGATCCTGTCTCGCCTGTCTCGCCTGTCTCGTCAGTATCCGCTCTCAGTTCAAGAGCGATCTGTCGCGGCATTGGCGTGCGAGGTTCTCCGGTCCCGGTCTCGCGGCCAGAGATCAGACGATCCCTGCCGCGGGAGCTCGACTGCGCCCCGCGGGACGTGCTCCGGAGCGCTTCGACCTCTTCAAGCGCCCTTCCAGCCCAGCCGCGTGCTCCGAGCGATGCGAACGAGCTACGGGCAGTTTCCAGGTGTTCCTCCGCATCTGGCAGCTGACCGGCCTGCGACAGGACCTGTCCCCATCTGAGCTCTGTCCGGGCAGCGAGAAGCGGCATCGATGGCGCGCTCGCAAGAGCCCTGGAAAATGACTCGGATGCCTCGGCGGCGTCCGTAGAGAGCATACCGAGAAGGTAGGCGCGCCGGCGCTGTTCCAACGAAGTCGCTTCCAGCCAAGTCGCTGGTGCACCTGTGACGCAGCCAGGAGATTGTGCAGCAGAGCCACTCGCGAGGAGGTCTCTCGCCAGGTTGTCCCGCCCCGAGAGCGCAAGAGCTTCGATGAGCGGCGGCGCCCAGATGTGATCGAATGCCCCGTTGTCAACGTGGCGGGGACCAGGTGTCATGGCGCCCAAAGACGCGGCCTCATGGCGGGACGCGCTCAGCCAGGCGATCGCAGCCTCCGAGTCTCCCCTCTGCAGCTCTAGCTCACCCAGGGCTGCCAGTGCTCGGACGCGAGCAGCGTTGGCAACGCCAGCGGGGATGGCGAGGACCCGTGTCGCGTGTTCGAAGCACCGGTCGCGTAGACCCAGCGCGGCTTCGAGCTCAACCTGTAGCCCGAGGGAATGCGCGGTCAAGGTGTCCTGGCCGCATGTCTCGGCATGCCTGCCGGCAGCTTCGCAGACGGCGAGTGCGTCGTCTACGTAGCCTTGCTGGAATGCAACTGAGGATCGAACTATCAATGCCGCGGCGAGCAGTGGGCGATCGCGAGCGGTGTGGGCGCACCGCTCGGTCCAGGATGCCCAGCGTGCGGCCTGATCCTGCAGCACCTCCTCAAGCAGGCCGAGGCCGATGGCCAGCGCCAGCTGCGCTGACCCGGCAAAGCCTTGGGTGTGGCTCATGACAAGAGATGTCGTCTCCGTGAGCGAGGGCGCGGCGCCGGATGTCACAGTTGGAACAGGGTCGCGACCATTGCTGCCGTCCTCGTTGGTGGAATGGAGCCTAGCGTTCCTGGCACGGGCCAGATCGAGCACCGCCCCTGCAAGCGCTTCGAAGTGGCTGCTCACCGACCCCGCAAGGTCTATCGCGAACTGAGCGCTCTCAGCTGCCTCGTTGTAGCGGCCCGCCAGGAGGTCGCAGGCTGTGGAGTCGGCGAGCATCATCACGGCGCGGTGTGGCGCTGTGTGGCTGCATGCTCGCCCTGCAGCTAGCAGCTCTGCGGCAACGTCTGGCCCGCCATCGGTGGCCAGCCGAGCTCTTGCCCGCCAGTACCGAACGTCTGCTCGGGTGGTGTCCGAGATCGCCCTGAGGAGTGCTCGGTCGAGACAGCCGATGGCTCGTTCATGCTGGCCCTCTTGAGTCCAGATACGCGCGGCTACGGCCAGGTGGTGGGCGGCTCCATCTGCTTCGACAGCGAAGTCCGAGGCCATCTCTTCGTTGACCGCAGCGGTAGTCGGATCGTCGCGGCTCAGAGCGATGTGCGAAGCCTGCGTAAGCAACCTTGCCACCCTCCCGCTCTTGCCTGACGTCCCGGCTGCAGCGTGAACCACCGTGCGCTCGACATCTCCTCTGGCTGAGAAGGCACGGGCGAGGGCCTCGTGCGCACTCCGGCGTAGCTCTTCGCCAGCGAGCTGGAACGCCGCAGCCCCGACCAGCGGGTGGTCGAAGTGGACGCGTCCGTTCCTCATGGCGATGACGCCGGCCTGTCGTGCAGGCTCTATGAGCTCCTCTAGCATCTCGGGTGAGTCTGTTACCAGGTGGTCTACTGCGGTCTCGGCGACGCCAAGCGGCAGTTCGGGGCTTGCAGCTACGATGCACAACGCATTCCGTGTTGCTTCCGGGAGGCTTGTAAGACACCGTCCGAACATCGTTGCAAGTGAGGAGCCGATTCGCAGAGGCGCGGGCAAGGGTCGCCACCCTCCGAGCTCGTCGTCACTGAGACGCGCGCAGGAATCGATCGTTCCATAGGGGTTGCCGAGCGTCTGGTCGACGATCGAAGTCAGTACTTGTCGTGCGGGAGGCACTGCGCCGTGGCTTTGGAGTAGAGATCGAGCCTGCTCCAAGCTCAGCCCTGCCAGGTGGCGTTCGTCGAGTCCGGCTAGCTCAGGAGCCGCGATCTGTACGTAGGGGATGTCAGACCATGCAAGCACCGCCGCGACCGGCTCCTCGCGAATTTGCAGGGAAGCTTCGACCAGAGCCCGAAGGAGCTGTTCTGGAAGCCACTGAACGTCGTCTACTGCTACGAGGACAGGTGACGACGTCGACACAGCAGCTCTACGGAAGAGCTCCAGCAGCAGCATTGCCAGCGATGCCGGCCCCGCGTGAGCCCCTCTGCGACCTCTGCGTTCGTGTTGCGCCAGCCCGTCCGCGTTTCGCCCGGTGAACAGATCGTGCGGTAGCGCCTCATCATCGAGTCGGAAGCGGGCGTCGTGCATGAAGGGATCCAGGATCCTCCGTAGCTGAACATCAGGATCGGCGCCAGGGTCGTCCACGCCTCGGAGCCTTACAATGTTCATGTCAGGAGCCATGGTCACAGCCGACTCGAGCAAGGCCGTCTTCCCGGTGCCCGGCTCTCCCCTCAGCACCATGGCGCCGCCTTTCCCAGATCGCGCCGAGCGAACAAGACCGGCGATGTCTTCGAGCTCGTGGTCGCGCCCGACAAGACCCGTGCTTGAAGTCTGGCCCTCGCCGTCGTACCAGCTATTGGCCTTTCTTGCACCGTAGCTGGAGACGCCTGACGACATACGACCTGGGGTCATATTGCCCGGCCAGGGATCAATTTTCCTCATCACGACACTGCTCTTGATGGTGCTCTCAGATCTTTGTCAGGCCAACCCACGTTCACCACGGCTTTCCAGGCGAGCGATGGGCGCACTTCGAAGCACGTATGTACGTATTAAGGTTTAGGTGCACCTGGCCCGCCAACAACTGGTTCAAGTCCCTCCTTGCTCATCGGCATGCTCAGGGACCTTCTATAGTCTTATCGTTAACCTATTATAAGGGCGTAAAGTTACCGGCGCACCTGGCTGCAGGAGCACCGAAGAGCGGTAATGCCTGCGGGACGGGCCCCGTTGAACGGAAGCAGTATTGGGCCGTGTGAATTTGGGCTGTGTGAACGGCAGGCGTGGATGCGGGGGTGGCAGTATTGCGGGGTGCCGATGCAGAAAGGTAATCGCTCCCATGCGAGGATGCTCTGCAGCTCCTTGCCACTGCTTGCAGTTGCTGTAGCCTACATGTCTCCGGCGCCGTTGGTGGTTCGGATGGCGACGTCTAATGTCCCTGACGTATCGGCACCCACCTCGCGGGCATCTCACCAGGTGACGCCCGTGCCCACAGTCGCGTGGCGCAGCGTCCCGAGCATGGACACCTCGCCGCTGCAGAGCAACCACCTGCGTAGCGTCTCTTGCGCGACGACGAGCTTCTGCGTCGCGGTCGGCTACTTCTTCAACGGCCTGACAAACCAGGCGCTGGTCGAGGTG
>JAJYWA010000082.1:0-8247 GCA_021791755.1 Actinomycetes bacterium
GCCGGGCGATCACGCATCGTCCTGCTCACCGCAGGCCGGCCAACACCGAATGGCGCGAGCGCGGAGGCGATCAAGCACATCAGTGGGCCCGGGAAGCTGGTCCATGTCGTCGTAGACCTGCTGGATCCGTCGTCTACGGCGATCCTGCATCAACTTTACCTGGGCGCGGCCCGCTGAGATGAGGAGCGATCCCATCCCCGGACCAGCCGGGAGACCTCGCACCGCAGCCTCTCCAACCGGCGCCTCGTGCGATCTATGCGTGGGCGACCAGCATGCCGTGGTGGTGGAGCTCGGAGCGGGCCTCAGATCCTATTCGGTTGGCGGGCGCTCGATCCTCGACGGCTACGAGCCATCCGAGCCGTGTACATCGGGACGTGGTCAGCTGCTCCTTCCGTGGCCAAACCGGCTTCGTGACGGCAAGTACCGATTTCAGGGTCGAGAGCTTCAGCTCCCACTCTCTGAACCGGAGCGTAGCAATGCGATCCACGGACTTACGCGCTGGTCATCCTGGACGCTCGTGGAGCAGACGCCAGAACGAGCCGTCCTTGCCTGTGTCATCTATCCCCAGGAAGGCTATCCGTTCACCCTGAGCCTCACGGTCGGTTACGTCCTCTCAGCGACCGGGCTCAGCGTGCGCCTCACCGCCACCAACATCGGAAGCGAGCCTTGTCCCTACGGAGCTGGCGCCCACCCGTACATCGCCGTTGGCCAAGGGAGTGTCGACGTCGCGATGCTGCAGGTGCCGGCATCGGCGGTGCTCGTCAATGATGAGCGCGCAATCCCGGTGGGCTCGAAGCCGGTTGAAGGGACCCTCAACGACTTTCGCGAGCTGCGCGCAATCGGGGAGGTGTGTCTCGACACGTGCTTCACTGGCCTTGCCCGCGCATCTGACGGCCTTGCGAGAGTCTTGGTTCGGGATGGCAGCGGTTCGTGGACTACGGTCCTGTGGATGGACGAATCGTTTCCCTTCGTCATGGTCTTCACCGGCGACACTCTCGGTAATCCACTGGAGCGCCGCCGTGGGATCGCGGTGGAGCCAATGACCTGCGCGCCCAACGCTTTTAACAGCGGAGACGGTCTCAGGGTGCTCGAGCCGGGTGAGAGCACAAGTGGAGCATGGGGTATCGATCCGTTTGGTGGGCTCTGCGTTGATGACCCGCGGAGCAGGCGATGATCGTGCGTGCGAGAGTTGAAACGATCCTTGGCGCCGCCGTCGTTGCAGCAACCGAACAGGGTATCGTCTCGCTGGGCTTCGTAGGCGGCCCAGGAGACTCTTGCCAGGATCCCTCGATCGAGCAGAGCACGGAGGCCCACAAGGTCTCACAGGGATCTGCTCGCTCGCGGCTTCGGCAGGTTATCGCACTCGTTCAATCGAGCCTTGATGGATCCGCGCCCGGCGTGTCTTCAGGGCTTTTCGGGCTGGACCTGCATGGGTCGGACTTTCAGCTGCGCGCCTGGCAGGAGCTGCGTGCCATCCCTCGCGGCGAGACTCGAACCTACTCCGAGGTGGCTGCAGCTCTCGGCCGCCCGGGAGCTCAGCGGGCAGTTGCCCGCGCCTGCGCTACGAACCCGGTGGCGGTTCTTGTCCCGTGCCACCGGGTGGTCTGCGCGAGCGGAGATATCGGTGGTTACCGCTGGGGCAGGTGGCGTAAGCAGCTCCTGCTGGACCTGGAGTCAGCGGTCTAGTCTTGTCCCATGGCGGACCAAGGGAGCATAAGGGCCAATCTGGTTGCAACAGCGATGATGAACAGGTGGCAGGAGCGAGATCACGCGGAGGCCTACCTCGCACGATCCGGCAAGGTCCCGCATCGCTCTGAAGGCGAAGCGGCATTGTTCGAGCTCGTACCCGCTCGCGTTCGGCGGGTGCTCGACATCGGTTCCGGCGATGGTCGCCTGCTGAGGCTCCTGAAGGTGTCGAATCCGAATGTCGCAGCGGTTGCGCTCGACTTCTCCGATACGATGCTCGACGCCCTGTCGGAACAGTACGCCGACGATGCGACGGTTGCCATCTGCCGTCATGACTTGGAAGATGAGCTGCCCGGAGATCTCGGGAGCTTCGACGCCGTGATCTCGAGCTTCGCGATCCATCATCTCGGAGACGAGCGTAAAGCCAGTCTGTACGCCGAGATAGCGAGGCTCCTCGAACCGGGCGGCGTGTTCTGCAATCTCGAGCACGTAACGATGGCCAACGAACCGCTTCATCGCAAGTTCCTGGACGCTCTTGGTCAGAAGCCCGGCCAGGAAGACCCATCGAACAAGCTCGCTTCCGTCCCAGATCAGCTCACGTGGCTGCGAGATGCGGGTCTTTTGTATGTGGACTGCTACTGGAAATGGCAAGAGCTCGCCCTGATGGCTGGATGGCGCCCTGTGGCGACTTGAGCCGCTGCGCCAGCACGGGGGGCCGGCCAGCACCGGGCTCGAAGCACCGAGCTCGAAGCACCGGGCTGGAACAGTTGTGGTCAGGCGAACGTCGTGCTCGAGACGATCGGATCCAGCGTCCAGTCGGGATGGTCGGCTTCGAGGCGCTGGAGCCAGTAAGGGCTCTCGAACAGAGCGAGGAGCGCTCCGTCCCCACGGGTCAGCACGCGGACGCTGCTCCACGCAGAGAGCTTGGCAGCCGTCTCGCGGTCGGTGCGGCGGGCTGCCTTGTGCCCGGTCGGGAACAGCTCGACTCGAACTCCGAGCTCTTCCGCTAGGCGGTAGCTGAGGACCTCGAATTGCATCGGTCCCACAGCCGCGACGACCGGTGTTGGGTCTCCGTTGGGATCGCGGAGCACCTGAACGACGCCCTCTTGGGCCATCTGGGCCAGGCCGCGGTGAAATTGCTTGTACTTCGAGATGTCGCGGGAACGCACCGTGGCGAACAGCTCGGGCGCGCAGGATGGGATCGGCGGGTAGGTGACGGGTTCGCCTACGTAGAACGAGTCGCCGATGTGAAGGTCGCTCGCGTTTACAAGGCCGACGACGTCACCGGGGTAGGCGAGGTCTATCGTGTCGCGCTCGGAGCCGAACACCGATGCGGCATGTTTGGTGCCGAAGGGCCGTCCGGTGGCGCCGTGGACCACAGTCATGCCCCGTTCGAAACGTCCGGAGCAGACGCGCACGAAGGCCACGTGATCACGGTGCGCAGGGTCCATATTGGCCTGTACCTTGAAGACGAACCCAGAGAAGGCGCTGTCCAGCGGACGGACCTTTCCTGAGCTGTCAGCACGTGCCGTTGGCGCCGGCGCCAGGTCAACGATGGCGTCGAGAAGGTGGCGCACGCCGAAGTTCGTCAACGCTGAACCGACGAACAGCGGGCTCGACTCTCCGGCAAGGAACGACTCCAGATGGAGCGAGGCTCCAACCTCGTCGAGAAGCGAGCACTCTTCCATGGCGGCTTTCCATGCTGGACCTGCCTCGGACGCGGCGCGCCCTTGATCGAGCGCCTCTTCGACCGAGACGCTCGCGCCCCGTGCTGTCCGTGTGAAGCGGATGAAGTCTCCGCTGCGCCGGTCGATCACACCTTGGAAGTCGCCTGGCGTGCCCACGGGCCACGTGACCGGGGTAGCACGAAGCCCGATCTGCTCCTCGATCTCGTCCAGCAGCGCGAGCGGGTCGCGTCCCGTGCGATCACACTTGTTCAAGAAGGTGAGCACCGGTAGCCGACGAGCCCGGCAGACCTCGAAGAGCTTCAGCGTCTGAGGTTCTATGCCTTTGGCCACGTCCAGGATCATCACCGCCGCGTCGACTGACGAGAGCACACGGTAGGTGTCCTCGGAGAAATCACGGTGGCCAGGTGTGTCTAGGAGGTTGACCACATGGTCGCGGTAGGTGAACTGCAGCACTGTCGAGGTGATCGAGATCCCGCGCTGGCGTTCCATGGTCATCCAGTCGGACACGGCGCGCCGCCTGCCGCTCCTTGCCTTCACCGCGCCGGCCTCGGCGACCTTGCCCGCGTAGAGGAGAAATTTTTCGGTCAATGTGGTCTTGCCAGCGTCAGGGTGGCTGATGATGGCAAAGGTGCGCCTTCGTGCGCTCTCGTGAATTATCCTCGATGTAGTGGCTTCGTAGCCTTTGTCCACGACCGCGGCATGGAATGCCGGGCTAGAAGATCCAGCACGCGGCACGTCGCGCGCGTTGCAGCCATCGTCGAGGGGAAGAGTCGTCACTCGTTACGCGAGCGTGATCGAGACGATCGGCTTGTTGAGTGGCTTCGAGCCCATGGAGCCGTAGAACTTCGCATCGCCGAAGCTGAAGATGCCCCCGTCTGATGCTACGAACCAGTAACCTTGGCCATCCGGGGTAGAGGCCATGCCGACTATGGGCGCGTTCAGGTGCTTGCCGCCCATGGAGCCGTAGAACTTCGCATCGCCGAAGCTGAAGATGCCCCCGTCTGATGCTACGAACCAGTAGCCAGCGCCCGAAGGCGTGGTGGCCGTGCCGACGATCGGCGCGTTGAGCGGTTTTGCGCCCATGGAACCGTAGAAGCTCCCTTCGCCGAAGCTGAACACGCCTCCGTCAGAGCCGACCATGTAATAGCCCACCGCGTGCAACAGGTGGCTCCAGACGCCAGGCTGACCAGCGTGGTCGATTGCGGCCTGGTCCACGATCAGAGGTGAGCCAACGTGGCCTGCGAGGTACTGGGGAGCCCCGTCGACGATCGTGTACTCGTTCTTCGTGGTCCATCCTTCTATGAGGGTCCCGGTAGCAGGCGCCGTATCAAGTGCGGCGAACTGCGCGGCGCTCAGCTGGTCTATGGCATGCGGGCCTCCGACAGCGGCCCAGCTCGTGACGTATAGAGGAGCGCCACCCGCGATCTCGTATATTGCGGGTTGACCGGCCACGGAGACGAACGTCCCGTTCGGCAAGGTCTGTCCCACGACTGCACCCGCGAGGTAGTCGCTGTCGATGTTGAGGGTTACGTTCCCATAGGTCTCGTTGTGCCCGCCCGCGTACTGGTGCAGCCGCTGATTGCTCGACCAGTCTCCATTCGGCACGTAGGGATCCTGTGTTGTCTGCTGGTTGTTCCAGTCGGCGATCCATATGTCATCAGGCTCGAGATAGCCCGTGCCGTACTGGTAAACGAGGTCGGTAATGCCGGAAGCGGCGCTGCTGTAGACGCCGGAAGTGTACCCATCTGCATGCAGCTGAGATGTCCATGCCTTGATGAACGCGAGCACGTACGGGGTCGCAGTAGGGCCGGTCGTATAGGCCTCCATGTCGAAGTAGATTGGATTACCAGGTCCGATGCCCAGGGCCTTCGCCTCGCTGACTGCGTCGTTGGCGGCCGAGATACCCTCGGCCGTGTCCTGGCTCGTGCTGGAGGCCATGGTGACGCAGCCAGAGCACGAGCTTCCAGGAGCTTGCAGTCCGACGTAAGTAGGTATGAGGCGCCAGCCTGCCGCGAGCTCCGTACTTACCCAGCTGGAGGACAGGTTCGCCTGTACGCACGCCGCGTTGGTGCCCCCGATGTAGATACCGACCGCGCGATAGGGGGAGGTCGACCAAGCCGCCATCTGTGATGTGGAGGGAGCTGCGCATGTGTCGAAGCCAAGCCCGGTGAAGGTTGTGGAATGGCCCGAGAGGGCGGGTTGAATGCGCCCGGAGTGTTGCAAGCGTGGGGCGTTTCTTCGACTCGGTCGTAGACCGAGCGCCTTTGCGGCTGGAACAGGTTTGCGCTCGCGAGCGTTGCCCACGGCAGTCGCCGCGTGAGCCACGCGCGCGCTGAGTAGCACGCGCTGGATGAGGCCAGGGTCTCGGCCCCACGTCGCGGTGATCACCACGCGCGCAGCTTTCAGCGCAAATGTGACTCTGGAAGCTGCATCCGGCGGCCATCTCCGGGGCGCCACGGCGCCGTTCTCGCTTTCCGCTATGCGCGCCCGGCCCAATATGTCAGCCTGTCCGGCTGTAATGGCCTCGCCACTTGATCGCTGCAGTGGTTCCACGAGGATCGCTTCAGTGCGTCCAGCGGCGTGCGCCGGGCAATGCTCTTCGGCGCCGGGCACGCCGAGGTAGAGAGCGTGTCGGTTGAACCGCACGCAGCGCGTTTGCTCGGCGGCGAGGTTGATCACCGGCCAGCCTGCGGGGACCGTCACTGTGTAGGCGCCGTATGACACGGTGCGCGAGCCGGCTGACGCGGCCTGTATGTGAATCGCGTTCATCGACGAAGGTGATGTGCTCGGCGAGGTCGGCCGGCTAGCCGGGCCGCGAACTGTGGCCGCGGCGCCTGCTGGCGCCGCGAGGCAGGCTACCACGATGACGATGGTGGGCACTGTGGTCAACGCCTCGACGACTGTGTGTGCGAAGCTTCCTCTGCTAGCCGATCGTCTCATGTAGCACCATTTCCAGCTGTCGTGTCTTGACACCGTTCAAGAGACGCCAGGTTATCAGGGTCCGGCGGGGCTCCGGATCTCACTTGGCGACGCCAAGCTGGATGGCCTTTACGATCAGCAGGACCACGGCCGCGATCAGGTAGCCGCGGAGCGCGTACATGCCGATCTTGCGTCCGCGGGACCAGGCTGGACGTCCGAGCAGGGCGAGCGGCGGCATGCGCCAGGACTCTCGAGGTTCGTCGGCATGGCTTGGATGCTCTGTGCGCTCGGGCGACGCACTCTTGCCCGTGTCCGTCTCACCTCGCCGCGGCCTGATCCGCCGGAAGGCGGCGTGTGCTCCGGCGCCGAGGATCCCTGCTCCGAGGATCGCGCCAAGGATGGCCGTGAGCAGGGCAACGTCCAGTGTTGGGAACAGTGTGGTCGCCATCAGGACCATCGACAGGGCGAGCAGCACCGACACTATGACGCTTGCCACGGCGTTGAGCCAGGGTCTGTTCACCCAGGGTCCGAGAACCTCGGGATCATTGCACAAGAGGAGGAGGAACACGGTTGCGCTCGGGAGCAGAACACCGGCGAGCGCTTGCACCCCGGTAGTGATGAGCCCGAGGGGAGCCCCGGGGATGATGACGATCCCAGCTGCGACCGCGACCATCGCTGCGAAGCTGCCATAGAAGCCTTTTGCGTCCCGAAACCCGCGATGTAGCGAATGCTTGGCCCCGAAGACGTCTGCCAGAGCGTACGAGGTGGCCAGCGTCACCGCCGCGGCGCCGATGATAGATGCGTTGAGAAGCAAGATTGCAAAGAGCGCGCCAGCGTCGTGGCCGATGAACCGGTCAAGGCCACGAGCGACGCCGCCCGCGTCGGTGAACTTGCCCGAGAGGGGCGTGTGCCCGAAGGCGAACGCTGCAGTGATGATGAAGGCTGCCGCGGCCACGACGACTACCACCGAGCCTATCCAGGTGTCCGTACGTTCGTAGTTGATCCATCGAGGTGTGATGCGTTTGTCCACGACGTTCGACTGCTGGAAGAACAGCTGCCAGGGGGCGACCGTCGTTCCTACGATCGCGATTATGAGCAGCACTGATGTCGAGGTGAACCCACCTTTCACGCCGGGAACGAAGAGCGCGTGAACGACAGGACCGGCATGGGGGTGGCTGAAGATCGCTAGCGGTATGACAAGGAAGTTGGCCGCTACGAAGACGAGCATGAAACGCTCCCAGCGGCGAAAGCTGCCGGTGGCTGTCATGATCACGAGGCCCAGGGCCGCCAGCGGGACCGCCACATAGGCACTCACGCCGAAGTAGCCGAGTGACAGGCTCACCCCGATGAACTCCGTGACGATGGTGAGAAAGTTCAGGATGAACAGGTCGCCTACCGAGAAGGCCCCCCAGAACTTCCCGAACCTCTCCTTTATGAGGCGCGCGTGGCCTACTCCGGTGACCGCGCCCAAGCGGACCACCATCTCCTGGTTGACAACGAGCACCGGGATGAGCAGCGGGAGCGTCCAGAGAAGGCTGAGCCCGTAGTTCTGGCCTGCCTGCGCATAGGTCGCAACCCCGCCGGCATCGTTGTCTCCGACCATGACGATGAGGCCGGGTCCGATGATCGCGAGGAGCGTGAGCAACCGAGCCCACCAGGAGCGCCGCTGTCCCAGATCGTGCTGGGGGATGGTGCCGAGCGCTCCCCGGATGTCACCTAGGTGAGCCTCGTCGAGGACAGCCGTTTGCTCCCTGCCCGCGGCTGGCATGGACGCGGCTGTTCCTGTCGCCGGGTTGCCCGACGATCTCTTGAGGTTCATGATCTCGGCCATAGGTTGGACCTCCCGCTGGTAGCGGCGTTGCGAACGTGCGTCACCCGCGCACGTCCAGAGGAGATCAGACCCGGGTCGTCCGGGCTCGCCTGGCCTTTCTCCGGCAGCGCGCTAGGTTCGTTG
>JAJYWA010000082.1:8257-11272 GCA_021791755.1 Actinomycetes bacterium
GTTGGTCGCGACGACCAACTGTCTGCGTCCAGAGCTGCTCCTTCATCTGGCCCATCTTCAAGCGCACCCCTGGAGAGGAGTGACGTCCGGTGGGCGCCAGGCTCACCGCGACAAGCGTCGCGGCGCACCCCTCTCGTCAGAGCTTTGGCGCTCGCCGGCGTAGGCCTAAGGGCCAGCCACTTTGGATCACCCCTTCGTCCGGGGTGACCTGGTCTGACCCGGAGTGTCTCTCGACAGGTGGGGTCAGTGGCCTTTGTCCGACGAGCCGCCTCACCGAACGAGGTGCGGCTGTCTTGCGACCACTATGCTAGCCGCTCCGAGCGAACGGTGCGCCGTCACCGGTGCGACGCGAACGGTGTGCCGCTCTGCGCCGCGCTATTCGCTGTCTGAGCCCATCCCAAAGTCCCGGCGCCAGCCGACCGGCAGCAGATGTTCCAGCACGTCGTCGACTGTGATGACCCCGATGACATGACGCTCCGAGTCGACCACGGGAGCAACCGGCAAGTTGTAATCTGCCATCTTCCTCACGATCGTGTGGATGTCGGCGCTTGCCGGGATCGTGACAGGCTCGGCCTGGGAGAGCTGGCCGAGTGTTGCCCCGGGCTCTGCCTGGATCAGGCGGACCACGGGGACCGCACACGACACCTTGCCCTCGTCGTCGTAGCCGTAGATGACGGTGAGGGCTTCCGGGGGCACGGGGCTGTTCCTCAGATATTCGAGCACCTTCGATGCCGATGATGCCTCTGGAAGGGATGCGAAGTCAGGGCTCATGAGCCCGCCGGCTGTCTCGGGGTGGTAGCTCAACAAGGCCCGCACCTTCGCCTGCTGCGACGCAGGGAGAGCTTGCAATAGCGGTGCTCGCCGCTCTTGATCTAGATCTGCCAGCAGGTCAGCGGCGTCGTCGGGAGCCATAGCGCCCAGCAAGCGCGCCACCTCCGCATTGGGTCTCGATGCCAGGAGCTCGAGCTGCTCATCTGAGTCGAGCTCTTCGAACACGTCGGCCTCAAGCTCTGCGTCTTCCCGGACCGCCTCGATGATCTCTTCTCCCTCGTCATGCGAGGCTGCTTCCACTAGGTCGGCTATCTGGGCTGGGTGCAGGCGAGCGAGCTTGCGGTAGGGGATCTGTAGTCGTGCGGTCGGCACATGTGAGACGAAAGGCTCGATGCTCGCCCAGTCAAGCATCTCTCTGGGGGGATCGCGATGGCCTCCGCCGGATCTCGTCCGCGCCAGCAAGCGTCTGAGGGGCGGGCGCCCGGCAGGGTCTACGCCTATTACTTCCCAGCGTCCGTCGACGCATGCGATCTCGATCTCCCTTGCCCGGATGAGCCGGGCGCCGACCAGGTTGATGAGGTGATGGGTCTTGAGGTCCTTGGATAGGAGCAACTCGCCAGCCCGGCGCTCGAACCGGCGAAGGTCAAGGATCTCCCCACGCAGGCGGACCTCTCCGTCGCCGATCGACTTGATCCGGCTCACCGGGACGAACAGCTCCCGCCCGCCGATCTTTGCCACCACGCCGGAGACGGCAGGGTGCGGGCGACCCTCTCCCAACCGGACGATCACGTCCTGGACCCTGCCCAGCCGGTGCCCAGCAGGATCGACCAGCGGTCCCCTGACGACGCTGGACAGGTGCACTATCTCGATAGCCGTAGAGGATGGTGTGCTCACTGCATAAGTTCTCGACATCTTGGCGGCCGTCCGCCAGCACTCTTCAGCGTACCGCAAGGTCCTGGGGTCGTGGACCGCATTCGTGCTCCCTGGTCGGGGGGGCTCGCTGTGCCCGGGGTCTCGGTCGCACCCCGGGCGCCCCGTGCTGGCTACTGAGGATGTGCGTCTAGCTGGTCGTCTGTTCAGCAATGTATCTGGATATCAGCTAACTTGATAAAAAAGTACTCAACTGTCTTGCATTCGAAGTTTTGAGATGTCATACTGTCTATATGTGGCAGACATCGGGCGAGAGGATCTCGATGGATGCGTAGCAGTGAAGAAGAAATAACTGAGCACAAAGGAGAAACCAACGATGTTGATGCGTTTTGACCCTTTCCGTGATGTAGATCGTCTGACAGAGCAGGCGGTGGGTGCTTTGCGTGGACGAGACGCCTTTATGCCATTGGATGCCTACCGCCGGGATGACAGCCTGGTGGCTCACCTCGACCTTCCTGGTGTCAACCCGGAGGACATCGAGGTGACCGTGGAGAAGAACGTGCTGTCAGTCACCGCGCAGCGATCCTGGCCCCAGAGCCCGGATGTCGATGTGATCATCACCGAAAGGCCGCAGGGCAAGTTCAGCCGGCAGCTGTTCTTGAACGACAGTCTCGATCCGGAGCACATTGTCGCGTCTTACGACAAGGGGGTTCTGACCGTAACGATTCCTGTTGCCGAGAAGGCGAAGCCTCGACGTGTGACGATATCGACGTCGTCGTCGGCGGCTGAGACCATCCCGGCCGCAGCTTCGTCAGCCTGAGCTCTCAGCGCCGCCCCTCCCGTGTGGCGCCCCCACCAGCCCTCCATCCTGCGCGTAGAGCCCTGAGCGCAGAGCCCTTGAGCGCAGAGGAGGGCTGGCCCGCGTGTCACCGCCGACATGAGCGTTATCGGGAGCACGTGATCGTTGCCGGGAGCACAAGATGAGCTTGGGCGTGCTCGGGTGTCAGTGCTCGCTGGTGCGTGCCGGGGCGCGAGCGTGTTTGGGCCGGAGCGTGCCGGGGCGCGAGCGTGTTTGGTCGGCCAGGGCACTTCTCGTAATAGAGGCTGCCTATGCCGCAGTAGGATTCGACATAGGCCGGTGTGGCGCAGTTGGTAGCGCAGGCGATTTGTAATCGCCAGGTCGTGGGTTCGATCCCCACCGCCGGCTCTCAGGAGGTCTTCACGTTTGAAGGCTCTTCCGGTTTCTGCGGGGTGACCCACAGTTCGTGCTGCCTCACGTGACGACGATCGAGTCGAGCACTCGCAAGTTGGGTTTGCCGGCGTAGAGCAAGGCCCGGATGCGGAAGTTCTCGAAGTTGGTGAATCCAAAGGCGA
>JAJYWA010000083.1 GCA_021791755.1 Actinomycetes bacterium
CAAGAAAAGCATTGAAGTGTATACGCATGCTGTGCTATGCTGACCGCATGGCAGTGACCTGGGCGGCTCTTGGTGTGTTGGCGCTTGTGTCGTTCGGGTTCATGGGGTTGGTGTGGAGCAAGATCGATGCGCTCAGCTCGGAGCTGCAGAACCAGATGGGCCAGGTGCGCAGCGAGATCGGCCAGGTGCGCAGCGAGATCGGCCAGGTGCGCAGCGAGATCGGCCAGGTGCGCAGCGAGATGGGCCAGGTGCGCAGTGAGATCGGCCGGCTAGATGCGAAGATCGATGCGCTCGGCTCGGAGTTGCGCAACGAGATCGGCCAGGTGCGCAACGAGATGGGCCAGGTGCGCAGTGAGATCGGCCGGCTAGATACGAAGATCGATGCGCTCGGCCGTGAGCTTCGTCAGCATCCGGCTACCGCTTGAGACTGATGCGTCGGCTAAGGCCCATGCGCGTTACCGTCACTCTCTTGCCGGCTCGTGGTAATCCTCGGTTCCCTGGGTCGGCCCACAGAGGATGGCGTGGGCGCCTAAACGGCCATGCCGCATATGCTGCACAATGGTGGTTGGTGTTCGGGGCTGGCTGCTGGAGTCGATCCGCGGCAGTGTGATCGAGGCAGTAGGCGTCACGGTTCTGCCCGCTCAAGTTGAGGCGGCTCTGAGGATCTACTGGCCTGGGACTACTGGCCCATGCGGGCGCAGCGGTCGAGGACCTCCTGAACAGCGAGGGCGCCGTGGTACGCCAGCCGGGAGATGCAGGCTATGAACGTGGCGCCTGGCTGGTCACCGCTGCTCGTGGGCGAGGTTTCACCACCTTGCCTGCGCGTATGCAGGAGGTGCAGACGGTGAGACGTTTCACCGTGCCGTTGACGTCGGCACGAAGCTTCTGGATGTTCGGTTTCCACCACCGCTTGGTCCGCCGGTGGGAGTGGCTAACGTTCATGCCGGTGGACGGCCGCTTGCCACAGATCTCGCAAATCGCTGACATTGCACACCTCGCTCGGGCACGCCTGCTGATGGCACGCCTGCTCATGGCGCACGCTGGGGACAGCGAACGCCTCGACGTTCGTTCGGGGACCAGCTCTGTGTGTCGCAAACCCGCGGGGGACGCTTTGGTGACGCTGGCCGGTCTCCAAGCAGGTTAGCATCCTAACTGATGGGAGCGCTCGAAACTCTATCGGCAAACGACCTCTGGTCGCTCATGGTCTCCTACAGGGATGCGCTTCGCTCCCACCAGGACGCGATCAACCGGCTAAATGTCTATCCAGTTCCCGATGGCGACACCGGTACGAACATGGCGCTGACGGTTGAGGCGGTGATCAACGAGCTGTCGTCTGCTCGCTCAGATCCCGCCGGTGCATTGTCACAGGACGGTCCCGCTGGCTGCGAGGACGACCCGGATGGCTCGGATGGCTCCGACGGCGAGGATGGCCCGGCTGGCGGCGGTAGGTGCGGTTCCGGTGGGGACCTGGACCTCACCGGCGTGTGCAAGGCGATAAGCCACGGCTCACTCATGGGAGCGAGGGGGAACTCGGGTGTGATACTTTCGCAGATTTTTCGAGCGATGGCGTCGTGCTTCGCCGGCTCCGGCGCCGCGATCGGGGCGCAAGACCTTGCAGTCGCGCTGAGGTCGGCGAGTGACGCGGCGTGGCAAGCGGTGATGCGGCCGGTCGAGGGGACGGTGCTGACGGTGGCCCGGGCAGCGGGCGAGGCGGCGTTCATCGCGGCCGAGGCGGGCGCCAGTCTTATCGAGGTGGTCGACGCGGGAAGATCGGCCGCATCCGACACGCTGGCGAGGACGCCGGAGATGCTTCCGGTGCTTGCCAAGGCTGGCGTCGTCGATGCGGGTGGAGCCGGGTACCTCCTGCTCTTCGACGCCCTGGCGTCGGTGGTGGACGGACGTGCTCTCCCGGCGCCTCCTACGGGCGTTCGACAGGCGCCGGGCATGGAAACGGGCATTGGTCCAGCAGGCGAGTCGCAAGGCCACGGCGGCACGCGGCGTGAGCCAGGCGGCAATTCATCCGGCAGCCAGCGAACTGACGAGCTCCGATATGAGGTGATGTACCTCCTCGATGCTCGGGACGAGCTCATCCCCGCCTTCAAGGAGGTGTGGGCAGGGATAGGTGACTCGATCGTGGTCGTCGGAGGCGACGGTCTGTGGAACTGCCATGTCCATACCGATGACATAGGCGCCGCGATCGAAGCGGCGATCGACGTCGGCCGCCCGAGGGACATCCGTGTCACGGACCTCTCCGAGCAGGTGGAGGAGGTGGGATGGGTGCGCGAGGGGTCTTTGGCGGGCGCCGACGACGAGGAGGAGCCGCAGGGTTCCCCTCCTGCGACTTCGGTTGTCGCAGTCGCGACGGGAGAGGGCATCCGGCGCATATTTCGCTCACTGGGCGCGCGTAGAGTTGTAGCGGGCGGACAGTCGATGAACCCGTCCACGGCGCAGATCCTGGATGCAGTCGAGGCCGTGCCGGCGGGCTCGGTGATCATACTGCCGAACAACGACAATATCCTTCCGGTCGCCGCCGAGGTGCATGCGCTTACAGACAAGGACGTCCGCGTCGTGCCAACGAGCAGCGTAGCGGAGGGCTTCGCCGCTCTCCTGGAGTATGACCCGCAGGCAGGCGTCGACGCCAACGCCGCTGCGATGGAGCAGGCGGCGGGACGTGTCGTCTCTGGTGAGGTAACGCGGGCGGTGCGTGCCTCGGAGACACCAGTAGGCCACGTCGACGCGGGGGACTGGCTCGGGCTCTCGCGCGCCGGACTCGCGGTGGTCAGACGCAGCCTATTGGATGCATCCGTGGACCTTCTCGCGCGGCTCGTTACCTCTGATCACGAGATCGTGACCATCATCGAGGGTGAGGGGTCCGGCGTTGGCGATACGAGAAAGATCACCGAATGGCTCAACGAGACCTTCCCGAAGATCTCGGTGGAGGTCCACCATGGTGGCCAGCCTCTGTACCCATACCTGTTCAGCATCGAGTAGGCGCGGTGGCTCCGGACGCCGCTGAACAGCGCATCAGGGGAACGCACATCAGGGGAAGAAGCCTTGGTTTCCTGTCCCGGCAACCGGTCGGGGCGCTTGCCGGTGTGGGGACGAAGAAGGAGGCGGCGCTGGCAGAGATGGGCATCGGCACCGTCCTGGACCTGATATGCCACTACCCGCGGCGCTACATCGACCGGACGCAGCAGGCCAGCCTGGAATCGATGACGCCGGGCGAGCAGGCGGTCGTGCTGGCGCGGGTAGTGGCACGCAGGTCGCGCCCGCTGCGAGGGCGTCGGAGCCTGGTCGAGGTGGACGTCGAGGATGACACGGGCCGGTTGCGCTGCGTCTTCTTCAACCAGCCTTGGAGGCAGAGGCAGCTAGCCGAAGGCACCCAGGTCGCCCTCTTCGGCAAGCTCGAGATTTTCCAGGGACGCAGGCAGATGGCGAACCCGCTTGTCGATCTGGTGGGGGACAGGACCGGCAGGATCGTGCCCGTCTACCCGTCATCGGAGAAGGCGGGGGTGGCGACCTGGGAGCTCGCATCCTGGGTCGAGGAGTCTCTCGACCGGGCTGGTCCGTTTGCTGACCCGCTGCCGGAGAAGTGGCGTTCCCGGCTCGATCTGGTGGACAGGACAAGGGCGTTCCGCAGTATCCACGCGCCGGTCGCATCGGAGAAAGAGGCGAACGTGGCGCGCCGCAGGCTGGCCTTCGACGAGCTCCTGCGTCTCCAGCTTGCTCTTGTGATGCGCAAGCGGTGGCTCGCTGAGCGTTCGAAGGGGATCGCCCATCGTGTTGCCGCGGCGCCCGGCGAGCCGTCGCTGCTGGACGCCCTGATCACGTCGCTTCCGTTCAAGCTGACGCGCTCTCAGACGCAGGCGATCGAGGTCATCTGCGCCGACATGGCATCGGAGCGTCCCATGCATCGCCTCTTGCAGGGCGATGTAGGCGCGGGCAAGACGCTCGTGGCGCTCGCAGGTCTTCTCGTCGCGGTCCAGGGAGGCCATCAGGGACTGCTGATGGCGCCGACCGAGGTGCTGGCGGAGCAGCACTTCCGCAGCATCCGGGGGTTGCTCACGGACTTCCTGCTGCCTGACCTCGAGCGGATCGAGTTGACGAGGCCGGTGCGTGTCGAGATGCTTACGAGCCGCACGTCGCGGGCTCGTCGGGACAAGCTCTGTGCGGATCTCGAGAACGGCGACGTGGACATCCTGGTGGGGACGCACGCCCTGCTCGGAGAGGACGTACGCTTGGCCTCGGCGGGCCTCGTCGTCATAGATGAGCAGCACAGGTTCGGCGTAGAGCAAAGGGCAGTTCTCCGGGACGAGGAGCGTCTCGGGGGAGAGAGGACTCCGGACTTGCTGGTCATGACCGCGACGCCGATACCCCGTACGGCGGCGATGACCGTCTTCGGCGACCTGGACGTGAGCGTCCTCGACGAGCTGCCCGAAGGTCGCGTTCCAGTGGTGACGAGGTGGGTGCGGCACTCATCTCGGGAGGCGGAGGTCTGGGAGAAGGTGATCTCGGAGGTCGATGCAGGCAGGCGTGCCTTCGTGGTCTGCCCGCTGATAGACGACGCCGGTCCCTCGGAGGCCAGGGCTGTCACGGCCGAGCTCGCGCGCCTGGAGAGCGGCCCGCTGCGTGGAGTGCGCCTCGGGCTCCTGCACGGCCAGATGCCGTCGCGGGAGAAGGAGGCGACTATGGCCGCGTTTCGCAGCGGCGAGGTCAGCGTCCTGGTCACCACCACGGTGATCGAGGTCGGGGTGGACGTGAGCGAGGCCACAGTGGTCGTCGTGGAGGACGCCGGCAGCTTCGGTCTAGCCCAGCTGCACCAGCTGCGCGGGCGTGTAGGGCGGGCCGGGCATGTGTCATGGTGCTTCCTCGTGGACTGGTCCGCCTCCAAAGAGGGAGCCAAGCGCCTCGAGGCGATGGAAGAGACGTCCGACGGGTTCGCTCTGGCAGAGATAGATCTCATGATCAGAGGCGAGGGGACGCTCCTCGGCACTCGCCAGAAGGGCAGGAACGACCTGCGCCTGGCGTCGCTCGTAAAGGACGAGGATCTCATCGTCGCGGCTCGCAGGGTCGCAGAGGACCTGGTGTCCTGCTCGCCGACGCTCGAGGCATACCCGTTGCTCGCGGAGGAGCTGAGGCTGTTCGTCGACGAGGCTGACGAGGAGTACCTCTTCAAGAGCTGACTCTCTGGCGTCCGGTAACTGCGCGGCGCGCTGCATGGGTTGCAACCGGCGGCGCGCTGTACAGGTCTACGGCCCGTTGCATGGCCGTGGCGCGGTATGTTCGTAGTGATGCGGGTAATCGCGGGTATGGCGAAGGGTCGGTTGCTGGCTGGGCCTCCCGGACCACGCCAGCGCCCTACGAGCGACAGGGTGCGCGAGGCTGTCTTCGACATGCTGGCAAGCCTTGGCGGCGTGGCCGGCTGGAGCGTGCTGGACCTCTTCGCGGGCACGGGGGCAATGGGCCTCGAGGCGCTCTCAAGGGGAGCAGCAAGCGTCGTGTTCGTGGAGCGTGACGAGAAGGCGCTCGGAGCGCTGCGCTCCAACCTTGCGCACGTGTCGTCGCACCTCGTCGAGCCCGGTGTCGTGGGCACGAGCACCCGTGGGGATGTGACCGCTGCCGGCTCGGTAGGACCGGCCCGCCATAGTCCGGATCCATGCGGCTGGCGCGTCGTAAGAGCAGATGTCATGAGCTTTGTCGCTCATTCCGGGAGGTTCGACCTCGCGCTGTGCGATCCACCGTATGCCTTTGACGACTGGGACAGCTTGCTGGCGAGCCTCAGGGCGCGTCTCGTGGTGGTGGAGTCCAACCGGGAGCTGGTGCACGATCAGCCGGGCTGGGAGATGATCCGAAGTAGGCGCCACGGGCTGGCCGTCGTCTCCGTGCTCCAGGCAACTGGCCAGGCGCTCGCTCCCGGCGTAGGCGCCGGGAGCGGATCGCCCGCGCATGGTTCGCCAGCGTACGGCTTGCAGTCGCCCGGCTCGCAGTCGCCCGGCTTGCAGTCGCCTGGCGGGAACGGCGGCTCGGCAACGGTTAGGATTACAGAACGTTTGAGCACTCATTCGCTACATGCCAGCTTGTCCGGCAGGGACGCGCCGCGGGACTCGGATCGGCGGTGACATGATCACTGCGCTGTTCCCCGGGTCGTTCGATCCCTTTCACGACGGTCACCTCGAGGTGGTCGAGCGCGCGGCGCGGCTGTTCGACGAGGTCGTCGTGGCGGTTGTGCGCAATCCCCAGAAGGCAGAGCCGATGTTCGCCCTTGAAGAACGCGTCGCGATGCTGGAGGAGTCGGTTGCGGGCATAGATGCAGCGAGGATCGTGTCGGTGTCGACGCTCGTGGTCGATGTGGCGAAGGACGTCGGCGCGTCGGCGATCATCAGGGGCTTGAGAGCCGTGAGCGACTTCGAGAACGAGCTGCAGATGGCTCAGATGAACAGGCAGCTTTCCGGAATAGACACCCTCTTCATACCAACCAGCGCGACGAGGTCCTTTATCGCGTCCAGGTTGCTGAGGGAGGTGGCGCGTTTCGGCGGCGACGTGAGCAGCATGGTCCCGCCGCCGGTAGCAAGACGACTCGAAAAGAGGTTTGCACCATGACCGAGCCGAGAGCATGAGCGACACTCCTGAACGCCACATTGGAGGCGGGCCGACTGGCATGGATGCCGGCCACTATGCTGCGGGCGGCGACGAGTATGAGACGAGCACCGACTACGTCGAGCGTGGCGTAGCATACGGTGCGCTCGAGGGCGATGGAGAAGTCCTTGAGGAGGTCGGTCCAGACGCTTCTGGTGGCTTCGACGACTTGCGCGAGCACGGCGACGACTTCGCTGCGTCAGGGGCGCCTCGGGGTAGCTTTGGCGACCGGGCCGGTGATGGCGACGGTTTCGACGCCACGGACGAGGAAGTAGACAACGGGGAGCCGGGCGACGGCAGCGGTCTGGAGGAGTTGCTCGTCGAGATGCTGGAGGTCCTCGAACGAGCCAAGTCCATGCCGCTTTCGACCTCGGTTCTGGTCGATCGCGATGAGCTGCGGGAGTACATCGAGGCTGCCCTGCAGATGCTGCCTACCGAGCTTATAGAGGCGCGCGAGCTCCTTTCCCAGCGAAGGCAGGTGCTGGCCCAAGCGAAGCAGGACGCGTACGACCTCCTGGAAGACACGAGAGCGCAGGCGGAGCAGATGGTCCAGAGGACCGAGATCAGCCGAAAGGCGCACCGGTTGGCCAGAGACGTCGAAGAGCGCGCTCGCCTCCAGGCGCGCGAGCTGCGTCGGGAGGCGGACGACTACTGCGACCGGAGGCTGGCCGTGCTGGAGCGCGCGCTGGGCAAGAGTCTCAAGACCCTGAGGGAGCAGCGCGAGGAGATGCGCAGGCGGCTGGGCGAAGACGAGACCGCAGGCATTCCCCCCGACGTGCCAGGAGGGCTAGGAGGGCCAGGCGGGCCGGGAGCGGCACTGGATGAGTCGCGTGGCGTGTCTGGGCCGGCGCAACCCGGGGGTATGCACTTAGTGCGCTCCGAAGGCGATCTTGCGGGGCTCGACCCGTTCGACCAGGACGCCCCCCGATAGTCGCGAGCCGGGCAGGAGGGGAGGGCGGCCGGCGGACGCGAGCCAGGCATGCGGGGCGTGCGGGGGAGCTCGTCCGGCACGGAAGTGAGGACACGCGATGGTCTGTGCGGCGCGGTAGGATGAACAACGCGATGCCACGTGACTCGTTCGTGCTTCATGTCGCGGCGCTCCTGCGAACGCCAGGCAGCCGGGAGCACCGGGTCGCCACCGGCAGGATCAGAGATCTTCAGGTGGGGACGACGGTCCTCGGAGACCCACCTGATGTCACAGCTGATCTCTGGATCGAGTCGGTGCATGGGGGTCTGCTAGCGACAGGCGCCGTGATGGCGCGCTGGAGCGGCGAGTGCCGCAGGTGCCTCGCTCCGGCGACGGGAGATCTCCAGGTCGAGGTGCGGGAGCTGTTCGAGGACCGTCCGGAGCCGGGAGGGTCGTACGCGATCTCCGGAGACAACGTGGACGTCGAGCCGCTGGCGCGTGACGCGATCCTTCTGAACTTGCCGCTCGCGCCGCTTTGCAGGCAGGATTGCAGGGGCCTGTGCGCGACCTGCGGGGTGGACCTCAACGAGGAGGAGTGCTTATGCGCCGGAAAGGCGCGCGATGATCGGTGGGCTGCTCTTGATGCTCTCGACTCGTGATGCATTGCCGGTGGTGGTCCCTTGCAGGTCGGGCAGCGCTGCTGCTGCCTGCCGGGACGGCGGGCGGTAGATCAAGGCCTGGACGGGAGATGAAAGGATCAGACAATGGCAGTTCCCAAGAAGAAGACATCCAAAGCGAAGTCCAGGAGCCGGCGGGCATCGAACTGGAAGCTCACGGCAGCGCCGCGAAGCACCTGTCCGCGCTGTGGGAAGGTGAAGCGCCCGCACGTGGTCTGTCCTGGCTGCGGGTGGTACAAGGGCCGTATCGCCTTGGAGCTTGATTGACAGAGTCGGTCAACGGTGATCTCCGAGCTGGGATGAGCGCTCCGGCAAGCCGGGCCGTGCGGCGGCCTCGGAGGGATCCCCGGATGCCGTCCTCAGCGATGGGTCCGAGGAGGGGTCATCGGTGACGCTGCCGGTGGCGCTCGACGCGATGGGCGGAGACCGCGGTCCCTCGGAGATGCTCGACGGCGCAGCAGACGCCCGGCGCGATCTCGGCGTCGAGGTGGTCGTGGTGGGTACTCCGGAAGCCCTGGAAGGAGTCGAGCAAGCCAGCTCGATAGCGTGCACCGAGGTGATCGGGATGGACGAGGATCCCGTGCAGGCCGTCAGACGCAAGAAGGACTCGTCGCTGGTCAGGGCTGTCGAGGCAGTGCGTGACGGCCGGGCGTGCGCGGTAGTGACCGCAGGTAGCACAGGAGCTGCGCTCGCGGCAGCGACGTTGCGCCTCGGGAGGATCTCGGGTGTATCCAGGCCGGCGATCGTCGTCCCGCTGCCGACGCCTGGAAGGGCGCCACATGTGCTGGTTGACGCAGGAGCCAACGTAGAGGTTCCCGCGGCTCTTCTCGTCCAGTTGGCGAAGATGGGATCGGTCTTCTCCGCCGTGCGCTACGGTATCACGTCGCCGAAGGTGGCTCTCTTGTCGAACGGTGAGGAACCGTCGAAGGGCACGCCTCAGGTGAAGGAGGCTCACCAGATGCTCAGCGAGACGCCGGGCATCCGGTTCATCGGCAACATCGAAGGCCGGGACATCCTGGATGGCGACTACGACGTGGTGGTCACTGACGGCTTCACCGGAAATGTTGTGCTGAAGCTGCTTGAAGGAACGCTTCGCTTCTTCATGCGCTCGCTTCTCGAGGCGTTCGGGTCGTCGCCGGAGGCGCAGGAAGCCGCAAAGGTCCTCCTGCCGGCGCTCGCACCACTTGCGAACGAGATGGACCCAGAGCTAACCGGCGGGGCGATGCTGCTTGGTGTAGACGGGGTCTGCGTGATCAGCCATGGCTCGTCGACTAGCAAGGCGATCTGCAACGCCATCCGTGTCGCTCAGGAGATGGCCGTCTCGGACTTGGTCGGGAGCATCAAGGCGGCGCTCAGCGATGCCACCGGCGCCGCGGCTGGAACGGTAGGATAACTGGCAGCGGGCATGGGCCTGCCCGGAGGACGTACGCAGCATGGGGACGGCCGGGCGACCGGGTGACCTGCCGAGCACTTATTGGACCATTGATCACACAAGGAGCATGGAGGCAGTCATGCAGGCAGAGGCGGACGTCGGCAGATCGGGGATTGATCGCGAAGAGGTCTTCGATCTCATAAAGGAGCAGCTCTCGGAGATACTGGAGATCGACCCAAGCTCGATCAAGGAGTCATCTTCCTTCGAAGAGGATCTCGAGGCTGACTCGCTGGCGCTCATAGAGCTGGTCGAGGCGTTGGAAGAGGAGCTTGGAGACCGGGTGTCAGGTTTTCGCATCGCGGACGAGGACATTGCGGACCTGGTCACCATCAGGGACGCGATCGACTACGTAGTCGAGAAAATTGGAGCATCCTGAGCCCGGCGGCGGGGAGGCCGGCGGGGAGCGGGCTGGCAGCGCTGTTGTTGTTCCTGCTCTCGCTCTCGCTGAGCGGCTGGGGGTGCGCTTCGACGACACGGGACTGCTCATGCAAGCGCTCGCACACCGCTCATGGGCAGCAGAGGTCGCGGGCGAGGAAGACAACGAGCGGCTGGAGCTCCTCGGCGACTCGGTCCTCGGCATGGTGGTCACGGAGAGGATCTTTCGCTCGTTCCCGCTGATGGCGGAGGGCGAGCTGGCGAAGCTGCGCGCAGAGGTGGTCAGCTCGGAGACCCTGGCCGTGACGGCCCGCCGTCTCGACGTGGGATCAGCGCTGCTCCTTGGCAGGGGCGAGGAGGCATCTCGCGGTCGCGAGAAGGCGTCCCTGCTGGCTGATGCCATGGAGGCCCTGATAGGCGCGGTCTACCTGGACCAGGGATGGCCGGCTGCGTCGGATCTGGTGCTGCGCCTGCTCCAAGCTGACATCGAGGCTGCGGCGATCGAACCGGGGGAGCGTGACTTCAAGACCAGGCTGCAGGAGCTGCTCGCCAAGGAGTCGCGCGCCGCTGAGTACGAGATATCAGGATCGGGTCCGGATCACGAGAGATGGTTTGTTGCGCGCGTGCGCGTGGGTGGACGCCTTCTCGGTTCCGGTGAAGGACGGTCGAAGAAGCAGGCTGAGCAGGCGGCGGCTCGTGTCGCATGGAAGGCGTTGGCGCAGGCAGGGCATGGCGCGGGGGATGGTGGCGCACGCCCGGCGGGGGATGGTGCGAGTGCCCGAGCTTCCTGAGGTCGAGACGATCCGCAGGGACCTCTGCGACGCGATCGTCGGCAAGCAGGTCAGCGATGTCGTGGTCCACCGTATGCGATCGGTGAGGAGCGGGGCGAACGGCGAGACGATGGGGGCCAGGCTGCGCGGCTCACGTGTCGTCGCAGTGTCCCGGCGTGGCAAGTACCTTCTGATCTCCGTTGACGTAGGGGATGTCCTTGTGGTGCATCTGGGTATGAGCGGCCAGCTCCAGTGGGTCGGCGCCGAAGGTGGCCCGGTTGAGCGCCATACGCACGTCGTGGTGTCGTTCGACAGCGGCGACGAGATGCGCTTCGTAGATCCGCGCACGTTCGGAGAGGTGTTCATCGCGACAGGAAAAAGCCAGGACGGTGTGCCGGACGAGCTGTCGCACCTTGGTTTCGACGCGCTCTGCGATCCGATCAGC
>JAJYWA010000084.1 GCA_021791755.1 Actinomycetes bacterium
GATAGCCGGCGCGATATAGGCGCCGGCGACCAGCGCCGTCGGCGAAGCGCCGCACACCGAGTAGGGCGAACGCCGCGCCGCCGAGGACGGCTGCGAGGACGAGGCCGACTGCGACGCCCGAGAGCCTTTGGTGGTGCAGCTCGACGCCGAGGACGACGGCGAAGTACCCCGAGTTGAGTCCCCGGGCGCCGCGGGCGAGAAGGATCTTGCGGAGGTCCCCGTTGCGCTCCACGCGCCTGTCCCCACCGATCACAGCGCGTAGACCCACGCCTGTCCGGCCTTCGGCAGGAAGACGTACAGCAGGTGGCGCTCGGCAGCGAGGGCGGCGGTCTTGGCTCCGGCGCCGGTGCTGATGGCCTTGCGCATCGCACGGTCGGCGAGGTCGACGACGTGCAGGGTCGGCGGCTCGCCGACACAGACGTAGGCACAGGCTCGCCGGGAGTCGACGAGGACGACATCGGGCTCTCCGTCGAGCGCGACGCTGTGCAGCTCACCCGAGCCGCGGGCCGCGGCGACCACGGCATCGCCGACGGCGAGCAGCCCGCTTCCGCCTGCGCACCCCGCAATGCTGCCGAGATGGCTTGCTCCCTGTCCATCGAGGACCTCGATCTGGTCGAGCGCGGTGTTCGCCAGGTAGACCCGGCCGCTCGGCAGGTGCACGTCGGCATGCTCGTAGTCGCCGCCAGACGGCAGGTCGACCATTGCGATCCTCTTCAACCCCACGCTGCCTATCCTCCAGTGCGCCGTCACGAGCCAACGGCCTTAGTGAGTGTAACCATGGTTTCATCCCCCGACAAGGGTGGGGTTAGACTCATGAGGTGACTGCGGAGCGCTCGTGGGTGATGCTCGCCTACCATCTTCCGAGAGAGCCCTCGACGCCCCGTATCGCCCTGTGGCGTCGGCTTCGCCAGCTCGGCGCGGTCCGGCTGGTCGACGGCGTCGCGATGCTCCCGCACACCGAGCGGACCGAGGAGCAGCTCGAGTGGCTGGCTGTCGGCATCGCGGAGGCGGGCGGCGAGGCCAGCGTGTGGACCGGCCGCCCGACGACGACGCAGGCCTCGGCCCTTCTCATCGAGCGCATTGGCGACGAGCGTGCTGCCGAGTACGAGGCGTTGGCCCTAGAGGCCGAGGAGGCGGCCCACACCACTGGTGCCTTGCGGGCGCGGGCGCTGTCGAGGCTGCGGGGGCGGCTCGAGCAGGTCCGCCAGCGTGACTACGTCGCTCCCGCGGCGCGCGAGCGGGCCGTGCAGGCGATCGAGGCGCTCGCCTCGGAGGGGCCGAGGAACAAAGACGCGTGCCCGAGCTGCGCTGGGCCGATCGCCGCCCTGCCGGAGCATCCCTGATGCGGTGGGTGACCCGGGCGCACTGCCATATCGATCGGCTTGCCTGCGCCTGGCTCATTTGCCGGTTCATCGACGCCGAGGCGGCGTTCTCCTTCGTCGAGGACCGGGCAGCGCTGCCGAGCGACGCGATCGCGTTCGATGTTCCCGGTGCGGAGCTCTCCCACCACGGGCCAGACTGCACCTTCGAGACGATGCTCCGTCGCTACGGGCTCGACGACCCCGTGCTCTGGGATCTCGCGAGGATCGTCCACGAAGCCGACCTCGCCGATGCGCGCTTTGACGCGCCAGAAGCACCGGGACTCGACGCGCTGACGCGCGGGTTGTCGTTCCTCCTGGCCGACCCGGAGCTTCTCGAGGCGGGCGCCGTGGTCTTCGACGGGCTCTACGAGTACCGCCGCCGCTATCTCCTGACCGGTCACGATCCCTCCTGACGCCGCGGCCACGCCAATCGGTGTCAGGAGCTGATTGGAGGTGCGACGGCTGGTGGCTAGGGTTCGGCCGGTTGGCCACGAGCCGGTCCTTCAGCTGCGCCGGGCTTGTTAACGGGTGGACCGCCACTTCGCCTGCCGTTGGACGGTAGTCCGGCCATGGTCTTCGTGGATCCACTCACCGGCGGCCGGCCTGACGTGTGGGTGCCGAGAACGTCATCGATCGGCCGTAACCTGCGCCTTGACGCCTGGACTTCCACACGGCGACCAACGCGCAGTGACTCTCTCCTCCGCCTACCGGGCGTTCTGTCGCGTCTGTGCGTGGCCAAGTCTTCGTACCCTACGAGCCGCCCGCCAGGGGGCGCAGCGCTCGGTGCGAGAGGCTGAGCGTCTCTTCGCAGACCGTCAGCCAGGGATTGCGCTACAGCGAGCTAGTGTTCCATAGGCCGCGCGTCTCCAAGGTCACGAGATCACCCACACTTGGAGGTGCATCTACGCAATCGGTTTCGTAGACGAGCTCGAAACTGCTGAGGTGATGATCGCCTTTCAGCTCGACCGAGGTGAGCCGGCCACTGGCGCGCAACAACTACCGACGGGCAAAGCGGCGGGAAGCGCACCTTCTCTACTCCGTAGCCGACTCTGAGCACCGGCTCGTCGACCTGGAGGAACTCGCTCAGAAAGGCTGTCGCCGGCGCCAAGGTGAGATAGCCGTGGGCGACTGACGTCGGTCGCGGCTGACTGTCGATTGCCGCCGACGGCGTGAGGCGCGCCCCACAAATTGTGGGTCCGATTCGCAAGGACAGGGCCGCTACCAGGAGCGTCGTCAGCCGCGTGCAGCGCATACGTCTCGCGCCGTCCGACGGCCAGCATCATCCAACCTGCGACACCCGGCCGAGCCGCGCCCGTCCGGCCATCGAAGGATCCGCCCCCGCCGCTCGACCGGCATACCCAGCCACGCCTATCGCCAGGTGGAAGGCCAGGTCAGACGGGGGCCTGAATGGTTGCGCTCAGGGAGCACCCGCAAGGTTCGAGGGCGGGCTGCGTTGCTCCAACAGCTAGTTCGTACAGGTGCGTACAAAACGGCTAGAGCGAGGTGGCAACCATGGCGGCCAAGGTGCAACGTCTGCTTGGAGTCCCTGGGACTCTCAACGCCCGTCGGCTGTTCACGGTGCTGCTTCTGGCGGTTGTGGTGCTCAGTCTGCCTTCCTGCGGAGCACGGGTGGCGCCGTACCTCGGTGTGAGCAACGGGGTCAGCCAAGGCGGGGTGACCGCTAGCTCCGGATCGGCAAGCTCGGTACCATCGGCAGGCCTGGCTGCTGGCAGCTTGCCCGGAGCCTCATCGGGGGGAATGCTCCGGGTGTCAGGTGGGAAGGTGGCAACGAGCACGTCGGTTTCGCAGCCGCCCTCGGTTTCGCAGCCGCCCCCACTTTCGCAGCTCACTCAGGCGAATTTCAGCTTCAATCCGGCTGTCCAGGCAGCGTACTGTCCGGCTGCAGCGGGCAACACCGCCTCAGCTCCCGGGGTCACCCCTACGATGGTCGTCGCAGGTAACGTGAGCGGGATCACCGGGCCTTTCACCGGGAGCTTTTCTGCCGGACCGCAGGCTGTCGTCGCTGCGTTCGATGCCGTCGACGCTTACGGCGGAATCTGCGGGCGCAAGCTTGATCTCCTTGTGCTGGACGACGGGCAGGATCCCTCGCGTAATGCCGCAGATATAGCAGACCTGATAGCCCGCCCGGTGTTCGCCTTTGTAGGCTCGACCTCCGACGCTGACGACGGCGGTGTCCAGGCGATGGTGAAGGCCGGCATCCCTGACGTGGGTTTTGCAATCAATCCGAACCGCTCGATGTCCGACGTTTACTGGTCGGCAAGCGGCTCCGTCGGAGCGTCTAATGGCGGCCAGGCAGTCTATTGGGACACGCTCCCGAGAGGTCTCCAGACATATCACGACTTCCCGACCCGCCTGGCCGTGCTCTCCTACAACATCCCGATGTCGGCTAATGCCGGTTCCAACTACGCGCATCTCTTTCACCACGATGGATCCACGATCTGCTACGAGGACTTCTCTATCTCTCCTGCCACCGCATCACTCGAGGGAGACGTGATCGAGATGAGAAAGGATAACTGCAACGGTGTGTTCACTACCCTCGACGTGAACGGCAACGCTAAGCTTCTCCAGGCGATGCAACAGCAGAACTGGCACCCAGGCTATACAGGTGGGAGCTTTGACACTTACACCTCGGCACAGATCACCGATGCGGGTGTCGGGGCAGCCCAGGGTTTCCAGGCGGAGATCCCCTTCCTGCCGCTGACGAGCTCCAGCCCCGTTATTCAGCAATACGAGTCGGAGCTACGTACGTACGAGCCCGGAAGGCAGCCCAACGGCTTCGGGCTCGAGGCGTGGGCCAACGCGGAGATGTTCATCTTCGCGTTGGTGGCCGGGGGGCGAAACCCAACGCGAGCCGGCATCGTAAGAGTATTCAGCTCTCTGGACAACTGGACTACCGGCGGCGCTCTCTCCCCGGTTACCCCGCGCCTGCACAGCCAGGCGGGCAAGTGCGACGTGGAGCTGATCGTAAAGGGTGACGGTTTTTTCCGCGCCTGGCCTGCGCACGGCCTCAATTGCAACAGCGTGCTCGTCCCGGTCGGACCGGCGGGTTGAGCTCGATCTGGCTACGAGGGAACCATGTTGTTGGCGGCAACACTTTAGTAGCGAGGCGTTGAGATGACACGGACCGGTTCAGGCGCAGGTCTCACCCGACGTTGGACTATGTCGTGGGCAGCCAATGGCGGCTGCGCTGAGTGATGGTAGCCGGGGTTCGGCGTGTTGTGCGGGACCGAGGGAGCACCTCGCCCCAAGAACGGGGATCGTCATGCTCTTCTGTGCTTCGCGTTAGGGCCTCGTGGCGCGCGAGAAGGGCACGGACGCTGGATGTCTCCGGGGACTCTCGTGATCCTGGGCGCGCCTCGCTACCGGTTTTTTCCGAGGCCAAGCGCCCCCTGGGGGGCGTGCGGCAGGTGGGGGGATCTGGAAAGCGGTGCCAGCCGTTGGCGGGCTCGTCTTCAAGCTGCCCTGTGCAAAGCAGGGTCGGTGAGCTTGATCCTGACCGCTCGGGTGGCGCTAGGGGGTTCGCTATGCGCCCACCGGCCACGGCGGTACTTGTGCTCGAGCTTGGTCATGAGCAGGCGCCGTATGCCCTCCACCGACCAGCGCACCCCGACGTCGCTGCGCCGGTTCATCTCCCGCATCACCCTTTCGAGAACCCCGGTGCCGACGTCTGGGCGCCCCTTGTGGCCGGCGAGAAGGGTTCCGGCCTGAGGGTTGGAGAGGAAGGTGAAGACCTCGTCCCTTGCGTTTCTGAGGTGGGTGGCTGCCGCCTTCGCAGAGTCGAGCTCGAGGTTGTCCGCGAGCAGGTCCAGGCACTCGAGAGCGTTGGAGAGGTCCCGCTCCATCCAGGCGCCATCGAAGATCGCCTGGAGGTCTGCAGCTGCCTGGTCGATGATCTTCGATCCCACCCCGTCGTTGTAGCGGGCCAGGCGGACCATCGCTCGGGCCAGGTGCCACAGGCAGCGCTGGCGGGGGGTGGTGGGGAAGTACTTGGCGCACAGAGTCGAGAGCTCCTCCTCGCCGTCCACTACGACGAGGCCTGGGCGCAGATGCCCGATCAGGTCGAAGAGGACCCCCCATCCCTCGCCCAAGGTGGCGCCCAACAGCTCGACCTGGCATACCCTGCGCTTGCCCGCCTGCTTTCGGGCAACGATCCCGACAGCCAGGTGCAGCTCGACCCCGTTCTTCTTCTCCCCAGCCCGCTCACCGGTGCCATCGAGAAGGAGCACCGGGAGCTCCTCCAGCTCCTCTGGTGGGCCCAGGCGCACTGAAGCGCCCTTCAGAAGGTCCCGGCGGATGCTCCTCGCAGAGAGCGACACCCCGCCAACCTCGGCGAGCAGACGCGATGCCTTCGCGTAGGCGACCTCGACCGCGAGCGCTGCGGCTGCGGCGGCGAGCCCCTCAGTGCGGCACTCGCGTGGAGCCAAGCCGATCAGCTGGCCAATCGGGGCGAAGCGCTTGTCACAGCGCCGGCAGGACACCATCTTCCCGGCCATCTCGATCACCCCCACCTGCGAAGTGAGCTTCCTGCGCCTTACCTGTCGTCCGCGCCGGCGGAACCCCTGTTTGGCGCCACAACCCGGGCACACCCAGGGTGCCTCGATCTGCTCGTCGTCTGCAATCGGCAAACCGAACGGTCCGCACACCTCACCCACGAGATCCTCCACCATCGCCTCGACTGCTTCGGCGACGACCATCCCCGGAGCGCTCCGGGCGAAGCCAAGCGCGGCAGCTTCGAGCTCGTCAATCCCGGCGATGCCGTCGAGCTCGACGGTCACGCTCCGTGTAAGTTCCAGTCTGGGCAACGGGGCTCCTCCTGCCTTCGAACGTTGGTTGAGCCCTGTTGCCTACCACGGCGAACTACGCGCGTGTCATCTCAACGCCTCGCTAACTCGCATTTCAGGTTCGCCTACAGGCCTTCTCAGGGCTGAACCTTCCTGCCCCGGGCCCGAGCACGCAACCTGGCCCAGATGTCCAGTTTGGTGGCCGAAATTGGGACCACTTGTCCCGTGACATTGCCTCGCATCAGGCATTAGATGTCACTTGGCGGCTCGCGTCGCGAAGAAGGGGCGGTCGAGGGGGAACCTGGCCATGCTCTTGCTCTCGCCACTCGGCCCCCGTGGATGGCTGGACGGGGCCTTAGGTGCCCCCGAGATCACGAACAGGAGACCATGAACATGAGGCACTCGCTCTTTCGCTTTCGACCGACAAGGCACCTCGCCCTCGGCCTTGGTGCCGCAGGCATCGCCCTCGGCAGCGGTGGACTCGCTGTAGCCGCTACAGCGCTCATCCAGCCAGCAGGAGCGCTATCCGTCCAGGTGCCTGCCGTCGCGGTTAGAGAGCAGAACGTGAATGCTGCCGGTCGCATCCGGGTAGCGCTTCCGAAGGCTGGGGTCGGTGTGAACGGCTCGGTGAGCGTGAACAACCTGCCGGAAAACTCGGCCGGGCAGATGCAGACTGCTAGTAATCTGAACCAGACGAGTCATGAGATCGAATGGGGCACTGGGAATATCACTTCGACGCCTCAGACAGCGCTCAACGTGAGCGGTGCTGGCGTCTTCGACGGATTCGAAGTGGCAACAGGTTCGCAGTCTGCCCTGGTCGTGTCGGTCAAGATCGACGGGAATACCGTCTTTTACGATGGCACTAATGGTGCGGGTTGCTGCCTTGGTGGAAGCACGCCGGTGTGGGGGAGCAACTCTCCGAGCGAGATGTACTTCTACCCACGGATCGGACTGCCCTTCGAACACTCGTTGGTAGTCACCATCGCGCTCAATTACGGGCCGGCGACGGGTGCCAACGGGCGATTCTGGTACCAGACACAGACCTGAGTCCAGAGCGTTCAAGGCGCACTCGGGGGATCCCCGACTTGGTGAGCAGCGGGAGGGAGGTTACCTCCCGCTGCAACCATGCAGCTCCCTGTCGCTCCGTCACCGCACGGCGAACACTGTGATCCGTCCTGCTCGTGGCGGGGGCCCCGAAGAATCTTCTGAGCAACACTGCGACCGGCGCGTTTGTCCTCGTCAGGTGAGCATGTGGACGGAAGAAGGCTTACTTCCGTAGGCGGTAGAGAGGAGATGTGAAGATGGATAGGAAGCGACGGGGAAGAGGTCGCTTCGGGGCCAACGCTGGCGCGCGGAATATCCTACAAGTAGCTGTAGCCGCTGGGCTAGCGGGTATCTCGCTCACGCTCGTCGTCCCTGCTCCCGCAGGGGCATCCTCATCGGGTCCTGCTCCAACACCAATTGCCGGGATAGCACGGCCAGGCGGCACCTATATCCCTATAAGCCCTGTGCGGATCTGCGACACCCGGCAGGTGAGCGTATCGAGCGACGTGCTTTCAAACCAGTGCAACGCGGGCGGGCCGGGACCCGTTATCGCGGGTTCGACGCGCTCGATCGGCGTCGCGGGCTACGTGCCCCCCGGCGCCTCGAGCGCTCCCGTTCCGGCATCTGCGACGGCGGCGGTCTTGAACGTGACTGTCACCGACACAACCGCGCGAGGGTATCTCACAATCTACCCCGCGGGCGCCTCGCGCCCGCTCGCCTCGGATCTCAACTGGGCGCCAGGACAGACCGTCTCCAATCTCGTGACGATTGCCATCGGAGCGAGCGGTGGCGTCAGCTTCTTCAGTGGAGCCGGAGCAGCTGACATCATCGTCGACGCTGAGGGCTACTACGTCCCAGCGACCGCCTCGACGCCGCAGGGGAGCTACGTCCCGGTCGCACCAACGCGCATCTGCGATACGCGGATGCCCAACAGCTCGGGAGATGTCATCTCGAACCAGTGCGACTCGTCCGGAGCGGGTACCCTCGGCACTGGTGGCACCCGAAAGGTCGACGTCGCGGGCTACGAGCCTCCTGGTGCCTCCAGCGCTCCCGTTCCGGCATCTGCAACGGCAGCGGTCTTGAACGTGACTGTCACCGACACAACCGCTGGGGGGTATCTGACGATCTACCCCGCGGGCGCCTCGCGCCCGCTCGCCTCGGATCTCAACTGGGCGCCAGGAGAGACCGTCGCGAGCCGAGTCGTCGCGGCCCTCGGAAGTGGGGGGGCGATCGCGATCTACAACTACGCGGGCTCCGCTGACGTGGTGGTGGACCTCGCTGGATACTTCGATGGTGCCTCTGCGTCCATGACCGGCGGGCTCTTTGTCGCGGCGTCACCCGCACGCATCTGCGACACGCGGATGCCCAACAGCTCGGGAGATGTCATCTCGAACCAGTGCGACTCGTCCGGAGCGGGTGCCCTCGGCACTGGCAGCACCCGGAACATCCAGGTATCGGGCATCCCGCAAGACAGCGTGCCGGCATCCGCAACGGCAGTCGTATTGAACGTGACTGTCACCGACACGACCGCGGGGGGGTATCTGACGATCTACCCTGTCGGCGGCTCGCGCCCGCTCGCCTCGGATCTCAACTGGTCAGCCGGTGTTACTCGGGCTAACCTTGTGGTGGCGAAGCTTGGGTCCTCGGGTGCTCTCAGTCTTTACAACTACGCCGGTTCTACTGATGTTGTTGTTGACGTGGAGGGCTGGTATGTGCCAGCCGTAACGAGCCTCGACATCTCGGTGTCGAACCTGCCCTCAGGGACGCCCGCGTCGATCCAGGTGAGTGGCCCGAACGGCTACTCGAAGCAGCTAAGCGCGAGCCAGGATCTGACTGGGATCGCGCCTGGTTCTTACACGATAACACCAGCCTCCATCTCCTCGGGGGATGCCACCTACTATCCTTCGACTTACTCCACAACTGTGAGCCTCAGCACGGGTGAGGCATCCTTTGTGTCGGTTGACTACGCGGACATCGTTCCCGCTACCACCAAGGTCATTCCACCAAGTGAAGTTCTATCCCTCAGTGGATCTCCGGGTGGGACCCAAACTCTCACGCTCAGCTCCTCTGCAAGTGCAATCGCGGCCGGAGACGTGCTCGCCTCCGGTCCCTCCTCTGACGCACCCGAAGGGTTCTTGGTAAGCGTGAGGAGCGTCACTACCGGATCGAATGGAGATGTGGTAGCTACAGTCACAGCGGCCACGCTCTCCCAAGCTATGACTCGGGGGGCGATCGACCTAACTGCGGTGCTGAGCGCGCCTTCCCAGGCAGCTGCAATATCACGGGCCACATCGGCGGACTGGCACCTGAGCGAGGCATCCCAAGGAGCAACCGGCGTCGGACAACCGCGGACGAGCTGGTCTGGGGGCTCTGCGCCCCTCACATGCAGCACGTCTGCATCGGTGTCTGTTACCCCGAGCGTCACCTTCACTCCGACGCTCAACCTTTCCACGACCTGGGGAGGTTTCTTCAATACCAATCTCACCTCCGCCTCCTTCACTGTCACCCTCGCTGAGAAGGCAAGCCTGGATGCCATTGCACAGGCTGGAGCCAAGTGCGGCACGTCAGGGAGCGGCATCCCACTCGGCGGGCCGATCACGCTCCCGAGCGTCGACTTTGTGGCAGGGTTGGTCCCGGTCGACATCACGCCGGTGCTCCAGCTCTACCTCCAGGGTAGCGCCGGCATCACGGCGAAGGTCTCCGCTTCTGTCACCCAGACAGCGACCCTCACTGCTGGGGTCGACTACTCGAATGGCTCCTACAGCCCGGTTTCTGGCGCGACGAACTCGTTCTCACAGTCCTTCTCGGCTGATGGGGACGCGACAGCGTCGATTGGCCTCATGGCCAAGACGAGCTTCCTCCTTTACGATCTGGTTGGGCCGACTTTGGACGTCGGGGCGAAACTTGTTTTCAACGCCAACACCTCGAAGACGCCTTGGTGGACTTTGAATGGATGTCTCTTCGGCGGCATCGGCTTCAGCTTCCCGCTCCTCGATCTCAACTACAGCGATTCGAACCTCCTCCAGATCTGCTCAGTGCTCCTCCAGGCAAGCTCGCCTCCTCAGATGCCCGCCAACACCGCCACACCTACGATCACCGACACGCAGGGGCACAACCCCCCTGAGGTCAACGACTCGCTCGTAGCCTCCACAGGGACCTGGACCAACAATCCGACGAGCTACTCCTATCAGTGGCAGCTCTGCGCCTCGGCTGGGTCTTGCACGGATATACAAGGAGCTACCTCCTCCAGCTACAGCGTGGCCAGCTCCGACGAAGGCGACTCGATCGATGTCGTCGTCACCGCTTCCAATGCCAAAGGCTCTGGCATTGCGACGTCCGCACCCACGGCTCCGGTAGCCTCAACGAGCCCCACAGGCACGCAGGGGTGGACATCCCAGTCCTATCCCTCCGGACTCGGGCTCTCGAACGGAGAGCTCATCGATGTCGCCTGCCCGAGCACAGGCAACTGCTTTGCCGTGGGATCGGGTGCGGATGGCACAACATCCCAAGCTGTGATTCTCGCAACCACGAATGGTGGTGCGACCTGGACATCTCAGTCCTATCCCTCCGGGCTCGGGCTCTCTGACGGCGAGTTGGTGAGCATCTCTTGCCCAACTATTTCCGTCTGCTTCGTGGTAGGCTGGGGAAACAAGTCAAGTACTGACGGAGCTGTAATTCTCGCAACCACGAATGGTGGTGCGACCTGGACATCCCAGTCCTATCCCTCGGGGCTCGGGCTCTCGAGCGGTTTCCTCCAGGGTCTCGCGTGCCCGAGTAGCTCTTCATGCTTTGCCGTAGGAGCTGGAGGCTCGGGAGCTGTAATTCTCGCAACCACGAATGGTGGTGCGACCTGGACATCCCAGTCCTATCCCTCGGGGCTAGGGCTCTCGAGCGGGTTCCTCCAGGGTCTCGCGTGCCCGAGTA
>JAJYWA010000085.1 GCA_021791755.1 Actinomycetes bacterium
CGTGGAAGCTGAAGATCCCGCCTTCCGAGGCTACGAACCAGTAGCCTCCTGTTCCCGGATCGGACGCCATGCCCACGATCGGGGCATTCAAGCGCCTTCCTCCCATCGAGCCGTAGAAGGGGGCGTTGAAGCTGAAGATGCCTCCGTCTGAGGCTACGAACCAGTAGCCTCCAGTCGCCGGGTCGGCTGCCATGCCTACTATTCCCGCATTCAAGTGCTTCCCACCCATGGAACCGTAGAATGCAGCGTTGCCGAAGCTGAAGATGCCACCGTCGGAGGCTACGAACCGATATCCAGTGCCAGACGCTACGGGGACAGGCGCCGAAGTGCTGTAGGTGAGCAAAAGGTTCTGATTGTTGTCCCCAATCATGTAGCCCCCGGCCGCTATGCAGAACGTCGTCGATATACACGACACAGAGGTGAGAGCGTTGTCCTGCGACGCAGATGTAGACAAAGAAGGCGAGGAGTCGAGTGACCAGGTGCTCCCGTTCCACGTGAAAACAAAGTTCTGGGAATTACCGGCTGAGTTCGTAAAATAACCGACTACGACACAGAAGCTCGGGCTCACGCAGGACACCGAGGTTGCCGTATTGTTGTACTGCGACGAAGACGTGGAGAGCAACGGCGAGGAGTCGAGCGACCAAGTGCTCCCGTTCCAGGTGAGGAGCAGGCTCTGGTCCACAGCGCCGTCGTAGTAGAAGCCCGTGGCCACACAGAAGCTCTGGGACCCACACGACACCGCTGTCGTCTGGTTGTACTGCGACGCAGATGTGGACAACGAAGGCGACGAGTCGAGCGACCAGGTGACGCCATTCCAGGTGAGAACGAGGTTCTGGAAATTGCTGGCCGAATTTCCATAGTACCCGGCCGCTGCACAAAAGCTCGGGCTCACGCAGGACACCGATCTGAGTATGTTCCCCTGCGACGCAGATGTGGAGAGCGAAGGCGAGGAGTCGAGCGACCAGGTGCTCCCGTTCCAGGTGAGAACAAAGTTCTGGGAACCGTTAGCCGCGGTCACGTAAGCACCTGCTGCTACACAGAAGCTCTGGCTCGTACACGACACTGAGTAAAGTACGTTGTTCTGGGAAGCAGATGTGGAGAGCGACGCCGAGGAGTCGAGCGACCAGGTGCTCCCGTTCCAGGTGAGAACAAGGTTCTGCAGATTTCCAGCCGCGTTCATGTAATACCCGGCCGCCACGCAGTAGCTCGTAGTTACACACGACACCGAGTCAAACCCGTAGACCACCGGCGAGCCGGGTGCGGCCGGCAGCGATGTGGTCTGAAGCGACCAGGTCACACCGTTCCAAGTGAGGAGCATCGGGAACATGCGGGTCGTGGTGACATAGACCCCGGCTGCTACGCAGAAGCTCGTGCTCACGCACGACACCGACGCGATCCCATTGGAGTCCGATGCAGACGTGGACAACGACGGCGAGGAGTTGAGAGACCAAGACGGCGACGGCGTCGCGCCATAGGACGGCGATGCAGGAAGCACTGCGAGCACTCCCGATAGAACCACCGCAGCCAGCATGCCAATAATTACCGCCCTGAAGCCACGTCTCACCATCATTACCGGATCTCCTCCCTCGTCATTGATCTGTGGGTCTTCACTCGTCACTCACTGGCCCATGGTGGGTACCCTGGCGTCCACCCCGATCGGGGAGCCTTGCTCGCATTACAGGTACGCGACGCCTCTGTTGTCTCTACGTACTCGTGTCTTATCAGCAGCCGACCCTCGCGCGCGAGCACCTTCGAGCCCACCCCAGAGCGTTCGTACCAGCAGTCATTGCCAGAACCGCGTGATGCGACGACCATTTCTTGGCACCTGTTTCCATCAGCACAAAGGTCAAGAGAGGCAACCATGGTGAGAGCCTCGGCGGGCTGGTTCGGCTTTGCTGGATTGTACTTGTAGTTCACCAACTTCGTGGCTCTGCTCACAGCGCCCCTGGTTACGATGAGCTGATCGACCGGCCAGGGGACCAAGGGCGGACGACCTGGCGGAGGCTGCAAATATTCCATCTCGATGTGTTGCGCCACGGCCTTGTCGGTTACTCCCCTAAACGATAAACCAGCTTGTCCTCCCGCGAGGCTATAGGCCGTCATCCCGATCGCAGCGTCGGTCTGTTGAGCGTAATCGTCGGGAGTTAGATATAACGGGAGGTTGCTAGTTCCAAAGAATGTTCCCCACGCCAGGAAGCCAATCCACAACAAGACGAGCCCTATCAGACCTACAGTCATTCTTCTAGCCCTCGTTGGCTTGGCCACGGAGCGCTCGTTCCCGTCTTTTCTCTTTCGCATCCCTCCCGTGGCCTCCTAGAACCTCTCGCCTGATGGCACAACGGTAGCTGGCTGGCTGGTCGCGTCCTTATCCAGGATCACGACATGCGCCTTCGATCGCTCTCCGGCTGGCGCCCCCTGCCAACAAACGAAATCGTCTCTGTAGATCGCAAGTATCAGCTGATCCCAACGCCTTCCTCCATACCAGGAGTGGCCACCGAGGCGGCCTTCAAGCTTGAGATAGCGATCAAGGCCGCTTGCGAACTGCTTCAGGTTGTACTCGGGAAGCTCCAGGTAGAGCTTCTCGAAGTCCCAGACATCGAATACATAGCCGCAGAACAGCGCAACTGCCTCCGCTCCTGCTCCAGAGCCGACGAGACAAGGCTCCACGACAGCCGCTAGGTAGGCATGCTTGTTCATCGGGTTCGCGTTGTAGACAGCGACGAGACCTACCGGCTCGTCATGCCCAAGGCGTGTCGCGACAAGCTGCGTCAGCACGCCAGCTTCGAAGGTGCGAATGAACTCGTCGTAGGACGGGATAGCGCCTCCATAGCGCCATCGCCACGCGACCTCGGTCGCGGTGGCGATCTCGTACAGCTTCCCGTAGTGCTGGCCAAGCGGAGGCTTCAGCTCCACCAGCGCTCCACGAAGGCCACGCCGTGGCACAGGGCCAACAGATCCGCCGATCTCTCCAACCTCATCCTCAGCTGGCGGCATGGACGACCTGGTGAGGTAGTAGGAGTAGACGCCACGCACGGTATCGAGGGCCTCGAGGAGATCGAGCTCCTCACCGAACAGCTCGGGCTCGCCAAGAAGCTCTGCAAGGAGCTCTACGGTGAGCATCATCTGGAGAGAGTCGAAGTCCAGGTCCTCTACGAGACGGCTATCAAGGTCCACACGGAGGCTGGCGGGTATCTCCATCTCCTTTACAAAGAGCTGGATGAAAGAGGCCTCGTCAAGAAAACTGACCATTGGCATCCACCACATATGCAGGCACTCCGCTGTTGTGCGCCGTGATGCCCTGGAGAACCGAGTCGATTGTCGTGTAGCAGCTCCAGCCACTCCACCAGTTATTCTTTGGAGTTGGATCATAGGCAACACTCGCCCTCGAATCAATCACACCCGCTGCATAGCCGCGGTTCCCGGGAGCGGGAATGTAAACGGCCCCACCACTGTCTCCCTTCCTATCCGTGTAAGTCGAGCAAGCCAGGTTTCCAATTGCCGTCAGGCCATTGAACACCCAGGTTCCGGAACCCATTCTGATCGTGCTGCAAGTAACTCGATTCGTCGTGTAACCGCTCGCACATACAGGTAAACCATAAATCTGGTACTTGTTGGACACTCGACCGACGACGTTGTCAATAAAACCGAACCCGTTATGCGTCTCAGCAATGATGGTCCCTTTCGCCTTGTACGACGACTGGTAGTTGCTCTCCAAGACGTACGCGTAGTAGTCCCCACCCGTGCCATAGCTCCACACCCGCGTGCCGATGCCAAGGTGAACACCGTGCCCACTAATTATCTGGCTCATCGGGGGAGCGCAGTGACCTGCAGTGATGCCATAGTACTTGTACTTGTTGTAGAACGGCCCCCGCAGGGTAAAGGCCGAGGTGCAGTCGGCATAGTCGCGATAGACAAGGTACGTTTGGCTATAGTACCCACCCTTGTAAATGGGTCCGGGGTGAAACCTTTGTACCCCTGGCACCCAGCCTGGCCCGCCTGCCGGCTGGAGGGAAGCGGGCTGCGGGCTTGGAGCAGGTCTCGGGACCACGGAGATCCACTCGATACGCAAGGCATCGGCGGGAACCAGTCGTTGCAGCTGTGCGAGAAACCGCGCATCCTCATGCGTGAGAGCAATCCCAACGGCGTTATCCGGCGTGTCGATGAAGAACGCCATCTCGCCACTCGGCCTGTAGGATGGCGTGTTGAAGTGGCTCGACGCGTAGTCGACGATGCTCTTCTTGTACGCGTTCAGCTCCGCAGCTGTGTACTTCACATAGCTGACCTCGGTCTTCGGGCCAAGGCCTACCGCCAGACGGCTCCTGAACAGCGTCTCCGTGGCAAGGTTCTCGGCGCCCGCAACCATGATCCTCGTGACCGGCGCCGGAGACGATGCAGTGCCTTTCCAATCGATCCAGGCGCCCGCGTACCGGCTTCCGAAGGTCTGGATGGCCTCGTGCACCACGGACGAGGTGTTCAATGCGTACTCCGCTGCAACGTTCGCCGCAGACCCCGCGTTGCCACGGGGCAAGGGAAGCGGCGAGGCGACCTTCGGCAGCTGGCTCAGGCTAGGGACTGCGCTGCTCGCCCTCTGAGTCGCAACCGCGGCAACATTGGCCGCAGCTGCACCAGCGAGCCCAACTGCACCATACCTCCGCAACCTACGGCGATTGCTTCGCTCGTTCCCACGTGATGTAGGCGATGTGCGCTCCACCCTGTTCCTCCCTTACCGTCTCGCTGTCAGTCAGTCCTGATGCAGTGAGAGTAGCCCCCCCCCCAGGAAGTCGTCAAGTCGGAGTACGGTTTTCCGTCGCCTCTTACGCAAAGGTCCAGGTCCAGGTCCAGGTCCTCGCCGGGACTGCAACGGTGCTCGGTGACCCTACGACCTCGTGATCCTACGGCCTCGTGACCGCGCCAGAGTCCGCGCCGGTGACCAGCTGCGCGTACTTGGCCAGCGCGCCGCTCGTGTAGAGCGGCGCGGGAGGCTGGACATTGTCAGCTCGGCGACGGAGCTCGTCTTCGCTCACCAGCAGGTCGATCCTCCTCTGGGCAACGTCGATGACCACCCGGTCGCCGTCTTCGACAAGCGCAATCGGGCCCTGGTCGACCGCTTCCGGCGCCACATGCCCGATGCAGAAACCGTGCGTTCCGCCCGAGAAGCGCCCGTCGGTGACCAGAGCGCAGTCGCCACCGCGCCCGGCGCCCTTCAGAGCGCCGGTGACAGCAAGCATCTCGCGCATCCCGGGGCCGCCCTTCGGTCCCTCGTAACGGATCACCAGCACGGCGCCGGGCTGTATGCTCCCGGCGAGGATCGCGTCCATTGCCATCTTCTCGCCATCGAAGACCCTTGCTGGTCCATCGAAGTGCAGCTGGTCGAGGCCCGCCACTTTGACCACGCATCCAAGGGGCGCGAGCGAGCCCTTCAACACCACAATGCCGCCGTCGGCATGCAGCGGATCGCTGAGGGGGTGCACTACATCCCCATCGGGCGCCGGAGGATCCAGCGCAGCCAGGTTCTCTGCGACAGTACGACCAGTGACGGTCAGGCAATCACCATGAAGAAGCCCTGCAGCAAGCAGCTCCGCCATTACCACCGGAACCCCGCCAACCCGGTCGATGTCGGTCATGTGATAGCGGCCATGGGGCTTCGTGTCCGCGAGGTGCGGCACGCGGCCGGCCACCTTGTTGAAGTCATCAAGCGTGAGATCCACCCGTGCCTCATGAGCTATCGCAAGCAGGTGCAGGACCGCATTGGTGGAGCCGCCCAGCGCCATCACGACCGCGATCGCGTTCTCGAACGCCTCCTTGGTCATGATGCGCCGCGGCGTGATCTCGCTGTCGAGAAGAGATATCACGGCCTTGCCCGAGACATAAGCAAGGTCGTCGCGCCTGCGGTCCACTGCAGGGACCGAAGCGGCAAGTGGAAGAGACATGCCGAGAGCCTCGGCTGCCGACGCCATCGTGTTGGCGGTGAACATCCCAGCGCACGATCCTTCGGTAGGGCACGCATTGTGCTCGATCAGCGAGAGCTCCTCGGCTGTCAACGCGCCTGCCGCCTTGGCGCCGACGGCCTCGAAAACGCTCACGATGTCAATGGCCTGATCACGGACCCGGCCGGGAAGGATCGTCCCTCCGTAGAGGAACACCGCCGGAAGGTCGAGCCGCGCTGCGGCCATGAGCATACCCGGCAACGACTTGTCACAACCCGCCAGGCACACAAGAGCGTCAAAGCGCTCCGCATGCATCATCAGCTCGACGGAGTCGGCTATCACCTCTCGGCTGACAAGCGACGCACGCATCCCTTCATGCCCCATCGAGATGCCATCCGACACGGCGATGGTGCAGAACTCGAATGGGAACCCGCCTGCGGACCTCACCCCGTCCTTCGCGCGGCCGGCCAACCGGGCGAGAGGGAGGTTGCACGGCGTGACCTCGTTCCAGGAAGACGCCACCCCTATTTGGGGCTTGTCCCAGTCGTCGTCGGTCATTCCAACCGCTCGGAGCATCGCCCTAGCAGGAGCACGCCGGAAGCCGTCAGTCACCTCAGTACTGCGAGGGCGTGGGCGGTGAGCGACCTCGCCAGGAGCTGGAGCGCCGCCGTCAGGCTGGTCAGCAATATCGATCATCTGCCGATCATACGCATCTGGCGGCTGCGCCACATCATGGCCACTGTCGGCCGGCGAGGCAACAGGCCGGCGAGGCAACAGGCCAGCGAGGCAACGGGCCGGCGAGGCAACGGGTTGACGAGCGACAAGTGCCGGTATGCCGGTCTGGAGGTCTGCAGGTATGTCTACGTGCAGTGTGGACACGATCGGCCTATCATTTGATTTGAGTAAATTGGGACTTTCGGCCCTAGCCGAGCCGTTCCTCCTGTCCAGATAATGACGCCGAGAGGTAACTGACATTCACGTCAGAAGCGGACGGTGGCAACAGGGGCAAGCGGAGGGTGGCGATGGTCGAAGTCGAAACAATTGACACAATTGAAGCAACAACTCAGAATGACAAGCAAGAGGAGGCCCATCCTGGCCGGCCCCGGCGGCTCACCGCCGAAGGGTTCGCCGCCAAGGTTGCCTCCGACCCGTACATAGCGGGACTGCGTTCGGGCAAGGCCGACCTTTCGTGGTTCAACGCGGAGCCGGGCAAGGGGATGTGGGGATCATGGGGAGTCCGGGCCCTGCCGTCGCGCAGGGGGCTAACGCTGATGGACATCGAACGCGCGGCGGACACGGAGCCGCAGCTCCAGGCGCCATCGGTGACTGCTCCCCGCGGCGCCGGCTACGCCGAGGACATCGGGGAGACGCCCTGGGAGATCAACGGCAAGTGGGAGGTCTGGGCGGACAACCTTGTCACCCTCTACGAGGAGGCCTGCAGCAGGCAGTGGAACGCGACCGCTGACATCGACTGGTCCCGCCTCGAGCCCTTGCCTCACGACCTCGAGCGCGCTCTATGCCAGTACAACACCTTCCTCACCATGGGCGAGTACCTCGCGACCGACGTACTGGCGCCGTGGCTTCCGCGGTTCAACACCTACTTCCATGAGATCAAGCTGTTCATAGCCAGCCAAGCAATGGACGAGGCGCGCCACACTGAAGTCTTCCGCAAGCGCATCTACGCGAACGGTGGGGGCATGGGAATGGCCATCAAGCTCGGTGGAGCGCTTGCTCGCGCTGGTGGGGGCATGGCTAACGCCGCGTCGAACCCGCTGTTCTCGTCGTGGCGCGACGTCTCCTTCGCTATCCACGTGGTCTTCGAAGGAGCGATCCTGTCGATGTTCCGCTTCGGAGAGTTCCTCGGCAAGACAGACGTGGACAAGCAGATCTTCAGGATGGTCATGCAGGACGAGGCTCGGCATGTCTCCTACGGCACCATGCACCTCAAGTTCCTTCTCGACAACGCCCCCGACCCGGAGTCAGAGCGGGAGCGTCTCCATGCGCTTGCAGACATGGCCGAAGTGTTCTTCTTGGACCTGTTCTTCCTGCAACCAGGAACCATCGAGTCGTGTGCGATCTTGGCCGGCGAAGGACTTGACGGCTTCGCTCGCGGACTCGAGATCTACAAGGGCGTCTACGCAAAGATGCGCGCCGAGTACCTGTCCCGCATCAAGCGTGCAGGGCTCGACCGCACCGAGAGATGCATGTTCCCCTCGGATCTGCCGTTCTGAACAACGGGCGAGGCAGCTGAGGGTTGGAGCACGCGGAAAGCAGGCGGGTGATGGGCGAGTGGGACCAGAGGGGCACGAGAAGCAACGACGGGCAACGGGAGAACGAGGGAGATCAGTGATGAACGCAAGTGACAACGGCCGTGACAACGCAGGTGTGCAGAGTGAACAGAGAGCCAGTGCCGAAGGCCGCCGGTACAACATCGTGTCGGTGGACGACCATGTGGTGGAGCCGCCGGACGTCTTCCAAGACCGCCTACCGGCTCACCTGCGCGAGCGGGGGCCACGCGTAGTCTCGACCGGTGAGGCTGACGTGTGGGAGATCAACGGCGCGAAGCATGCGATCACCGGCCTGTCGGCGATGGCCGGACGAAGCTTCGAGGAGTACACCCCGAAGGCGCTGAGGTTCGCGGAGATGCGCCCCGGATGCCACAACGCCCGCCAGCGTCTCGTAGACATGGACACAGACGGGATCGACGCGGAGCTGTTGTTCGGCACCCTCGCCGGGCTCGCCGGCGGAACATTCATAGATCTGGCCGCCCAGGACGCGGAGCTGGCTATGGCATGCGTGGTCGCGTACAACGACTGGCTTGCCGGCGAGTGGTGTGCAGAAGACCCCGCGCGCCTCATCCCCCAGTGCATCCTGCCGCTCTGGGATCTCGCGTCAGCGGCCAGAGAGCTCGGGCGCTGCATCGGGATCGGCCATAAAGCAGCGCTGCTGCCTGGCCTCCCCCATGTCTTCGATCTTCCTCCCTTCGCCGACCCGGCGTGGGGGCCGCTCCTCGGCGCCTGCGAGGAGTCAGGGGTCCCGGTCGCTCTGCACATCGGCGGGTCGATCGGGAGAAAACAGGCCGCAGAGACCCTCGGCGCGCTCGGCCCCGACGCCGGCGTCCCAGCGGAGACGCTTGTGGCGAGCGCGCCGCTGACCAACTACGGCGTGCTGGCGAACGTGCTCTTCAGCGGGGTACCCGTGCGCTACCCGCAGATGAAGATCGTCTCCGTCGAGTCCGGCATCGGCTGGATCGGGTACTTCCTCGAGCGAATGGACTGGACCTACGAACGCCACCGCTTCTGGACTCACTCTCTCCTCGACGAACCGCCCAGCCACTACTTCCGTCGGCAGATGTACGGGACGTTCCTCGTCGATGACACCGGTATCGAGACGATCGAGCGCATAGGCATACAGAACGTCATGTGGGAGTCCGACTACCCCCACACCGACACCACCTGGCCGAAGTCTCGCGAGCTGATCAAGACGCACCTGGGGCACTTGGCACCCGAGGTGCTCCACAACGTCATCGCAGGCAACGCCGTACGCGTCTACGGCCTCGAAGAAAGCTGAGCATACAGACAGACGGCAGACAGGCAGACAGACCCGGAGACAAGGCCAGCGAGACAAGGCCAGCGAGACAAGGCCAGCGAGAACAGAGACACTCGAGACCACGAAGGAGCACACACACCAGTGGACATCTACCCCATATCGACCGACGACCACGCGTGGGAGAAACCCGACACGTTCACCTCCCGGGTGGCCTCACACCTGCGCGACGACTGCCCCCATCTCGAGGTCCAAGACGGCGAGCACTGGTGGATCTACGCCGGTCGGCGCGTTCGCAAGGTCGGCACGGGCGCGGCCGCGATGATGCCCGATCGTGGGGCCATCAAGTTCTTCGAAGAGGCTCCCGCCGCAGTGCATGATGCGCGAGCCCGGCTCGAGACGATGGATGCGGACGGCGTCGCAGTCGAGGTGCTTTTCCCGCAGGCAGCTGGCTTCGGCGGCGGCCCGTTCGTGTCGACCGAGGGCTCGATAGAACTGCGCCTCGCCTGCATCCGTGCGTACAACGACTACCTGGCCGAGGAGTGGTCGGGCGTCAGCCCCCGCTTCGTCTCCCAGTGCCTGCTCCCGATGTGGGATGTCGAGGAGGCCGTGCGCGAGGTGCGCCGGGCGCATGCGCTGGGGCACAGAGCTGTGGTGTGGACGGCTGCTCCCCAAGTCTACGGCTTCCCACACTTCAACGACGGCTACTGGGACCTTCTCTGGGCCACCCTGCAGGAGCTGAAGATGCCCGTCGCGCTCCACATAGGATCAGCGAAGGCCACTCAGGAGCTTTGGAACGGCTACTCGTTCTTCTCCCGCCTGGCCATGGTCTCGGTAACGGCGATCACCAGCAATCTCCAGGTGGTCACCAACCTTCTCTTCTCGGGGATCCTCGAACGCTTCCCCGAGCTCAAGTTCCTGTCCGTGGAAAGCGGCCTCGGCTGGGTGCCCTACCTCCTCGAGACGGCGGACCACCAGTTCGAGCAGCAGCACCTATGGGACTCAGGCATGTCAATGCGCCCGAGTGAGTACTTTCATCGGCAGGTCTACGTGAACTTCTGGTTCGAGCGCAGCGGCATCGAGCTGCGCCACATGATCGGGATCGACAACATCCTTTGGGAGGCGGACTTCCCGCACCCGACCTCGACGTACCCGCACTCACGCAAGGCCATAGAGACGTCGCTTGCCGGCGTGCCGGCCTCCGAGCAGGTGCGCATGCTGCAGTCCAACGCGCAGCGGGTCTTCGGGATCGACATCGACCCGGCGATCCTTCCCGAACCGGTCTGCTACAGGGTCTGACACGCTGATGCGTGCTGATCTGGAACGACTTTCTCTGCGAAGGGGAACATTGACCGGAGGAGCCGCTGTCGACCCTGTGGACGCAGAGGTCATCCGCTCCGCGATGGAGACCATCTGCTTTCAGATGGCGATGTACGTCTCGCGTACCGCCACCACGCCGATCCTGAACGAGAGCAACGAG
>JAJYWA010000086.1 GCA_021791755.1 Actinomycetes bacterium
GTAATACCCGGGTAAAGCTATGTTCACATCGGTAAGTGTGGTACTGATAAGAGGCTCGATATGCGGCTGATGCGGGTGCGATATATCGTAGCCGTACAGGTCGCGGCACTGGTGGGCATGGCATACTTGGTAGTGGCCAGTGTGATCGTAATAGATGGCGTGGCATCTTCGGCACACTGTGCGTACGTTGGGTTTGTTGGAGTTTACCAGAAACAGGTGCCAGGGCTCTTTTCAGCGAGCTACGGCGAACTGCTTGCAGTCTCTTGCACCGCGCTGGGTATTGTCTTACTTGCTTCCGGAGCGCTCGTAATATTGCGGATGATTCGCTCCGGCTTGTATGTCACTGAAGACGTGATCGTAGTCTACGAGACTGCCTCAAAGGGCATCAATCTGGTGCCGCGAAGGCTGGTGGTGAACAGATCCGAGGTTCGGGACATTGACATTGTATGGAGACCGTGGCGAGGGCGCCGGTGGATTCCAGGAATGTGGACAGGTCGGGTGGTGGTCAGGCTTATTGATGGCCAGCAAGTGTCTGGAGCTGGACTTACATTCTGGCTTCCGCTTTCGGTATCTGGCCGGAAGAGAGTCGACATGCGCGTCGCACTCGTATGTTCCGGGGCAGTGTGATGTCCATGGTCTGCGTAGCTGGTGGGGCGGGAAGGTTGATTGAGCGATGATCCGGCTGCGGTTGCATACGGTGATCGTGAGGCAGGCCGTCGAGTTGGCTCTGCTTGTAACTGTCGTAGCGCGTGTGGCCAGTGCAGCACTTTCTGGGAGTGCGGGCGCAAGTATAATGGGGGGACCCTGCTTCTCCCCTGTTCCGGGTTGGGACCTGTTCGAGACGGCAGCGTTAGGTGGTGCTTATGCCGTGGTGACTATTGCGGTCTCCGTGATGATCGTGAGTGCATTCCTGGGTGTGATAGTGGTGCAGAGGATCGCTCATTCGGGCCTATTGGTCTCGTGTGGCTCGGTGGTGCTGTACGCGCTGCCTGATGTCTTCTTTCCGATCATCGCCAGGGAGGTGAAGATCGAGGCGTCGCGTGTCGCTGAGATCAAGGCCGTGTGGTCTGCAGGTCGCGGATTCCGGTGGTCGCTCCGGAGCACGACGGGAAAGGTGGTCGTGAGGCTTCACGATGGGCGTGAAATATCGGGAGCGGGACTGGCTTTCTGGCTGCCGGTTTCGAGTTGGTCGCGGAACCGCTTGGAGAGGCGGCTTGCTCAGATCCGCGAGGAGCTGAGGTGCGGCCCGGTATCCGGAGGTTAATCGGCGAGTTGGAGCGCCAGGTTGAAGCCGCGGCGTGACATGGTCGACGAGCAGTTAGTGATTGGTGATGCGTTGTTATGGTTGACGGGTACCTGATAGCCGGTCCACTCACGATGCGAGTAACTGCTTCTGTCGGGTGAGCCACTCAGCAGCGAACGCGGCGGGCGTCTTCCAGCCGTGAGCGCTGTGAGCTCGGTTGATGTTGTAGTCGACTCGATGGGGCCATCTGCAACGAGGGCGCTTCGAGGCACGAGGATCTGGTCTCGGCAGTGTTTCAGTGTGGGAGCAAGCGGACCTCTTCGGACATGTTGTCGCCGGCCATTGCGGTGATCAGCTCATCGAGGTGGCTGGCGGCGAGGGACGGTCTGCGATCGCGTAGGCGTCCCAGCAAGGGCGCTGCTAGCCAGCAGTCGTCGTGCGAGTCGGCTCAGGTTTAGGCGGCCTTGGCCCACCAGCCCCCTACGACCGCGATTTGCTTGACCTCGTAGACAGTGTCGCCGACGCCTGCCTGAGGATCTCGTTCGAGATCCGGCCGAGATCTCAAGGATCCTGGTGAGCCTGGATGGAAGCCCGCGTCAGGCACTATGGACTGCTACCCCGAAAACCAGAATCCAACTGGGCAAATGAGCCATGATCGCAACCTAGCCCGGAATGGTCCTCTAGCGGTTCAGCCCTCGGGCAGATCGGTGTGGAGACTCAGCGGAGGCGCAGGTCAGCGACCCGCTGGAAGTCACGTCGGTTATTGGTCAGGAGCGCAAGCGAGTGCACCAGCGCTGTCGCCGCTATCAAAGCGTCCGGCATGCGAAGGGCTGGGATACGGCGTCGTAGCAGGCCGGCGCGATCGGCAACCCTCCGGTTGATCGGGATCTCATCCATGCCGGCGAGCAGCCGGCGATCTCCGGCCAAGTGATCAATACACACGTCAGTGTCAACGAGTAGCCGAGCCACGGCGGCCCCACTCATCACGCGGCGGTGTCTTTGACCTGATGTGCGGAGCCGAACCGAAGGTCGCGTCGAGGTCATCGTCTGCCGCCAGCAGGACGTCAATCGCATTTCGCACTATCTCCGACACGGGCCTGCCGTGGTTCTCGCCCGCTCCGAGAGCCGCGCTCGTTGCTCGTCGGCCAAGTAGATCTGGGTTCGTGTTGCCGTATACACCACAGTGTGTTCACCGCTAGCGAAGCCGTGCGACCTCGTCGGCGCGATCACCGGCGGGCTGGTCGACAGAGACGACATAGACATCAACACAACTGCTCACTCAGCTGCGACGGTTCACTCGATCGTCACTTTGACGAGGCGGTCTCCGGGTTGCAGCGTGGGGTCCTCTCTCACGCCGAGAGTGACCTTTCCGTCGCGAACCATACCGAGCAGCAGGCCGTCCATCTGCGCCCGGACGGTTCGCAGGCTCGATCCGACCATCTCTGTTGGCACCGAAGTCTCCGTCAAGCGGTACCCGTCGTCATCGATCAGCCGCATCAGCACGTCGCCGGCGTGGGGGGCCTCTAGGCTCTTCGCCAGCGCGTGCCCGAGGAGCTTCTCGGTGGAGACAGTGCGGTGCACGCCTAGGTCGCCGAGTGCATGGGCCACCATCTCAGACTGGGCGAGCGCGATAACGGGCGCCTCCGGTGCAACGTGGCGCACCAATACGGCGGTTACGAGCACCTCTCCATCGTCCTGAGACGTAAGTAGCACGGCCTCTGCGGCTTCGGGCCTGGTCGCCCGGACGGTTCTCTCGTCGGTCGGCGCTCCGGAGATGTGGTGTACGTGTGAAGGAAGCGCTGAGCTGTCGACGTTGGCCGCGACGACCACCTCGTACCCGGCGTCCTTTAGCTGGCGCGAGACGAGGGGGATCGTCGGGTGCATTCCGAGCAGCACGACGTAGCGTCCCGGTGGCAGGTGATGCTCCATGTTCAACAACCTATTCAAGCGTGTCGAGGTCGCCATCGCGGCGAGAAGAGCGAACGCTGCGCCGAAGAGAGGGATCGCGGTGAGCATCACGGCAACGGCGACGACGCGCCCCGCGCCGTTGTGCGGGGTCACGTCGCCGTATCCTACTGTGGTCGCGGTGGTGACGGCCCAGTAGAGCCCGGTCCATACTGCGACATGCTCAGTGATCGCGAAGGCAACGCCGCCGGCGATCACAGCTATGACCCCTAGAACGAGGACGGTGACGATCTGCGAACGCGTCACCTTTCCGAGCAGCGTTGCGAGGAGGGCGATCATCTGATCCTCATCCGATCCTCATCTGATCCTTGAAGCCTTGGCTCTCGTGTCCTTCGCAGCCTCTACGCTTTGCTCAACGCTGCAAGCTTTGACTGAAGCGCCTCGAGGACCTTGTCCTGGCTGGCCAGATGGCGCTGGATCTGGACAGCCTCATGGAGCACCGCTGCAGCATCTTCGTAGGTCGCCTCAGAACGCTTGTCGGCGGCTGCAGCCAGGACGTTCTGGCCCACGATGATCACGGACAGCAAGACGAGCTGCAGGAAGGTCTGCGATATCCATGAGACCAGAACCACCGGGTCGTGAGAGCTGATCGCAGAGGGGAGGCTGACGAACGCGAGCGCCGCGAAGGCGTAGGCGCACCACATGGTACCCACGCCTCCGGTGACCTTGACTGCGAGCCAGGCGTTGAACCTTGCTGAGCTGCTCTCACGCCGTAATTGATCAGCGACGTGAACGGGACCCGGATCGCCGCCAGAGATGCGCTCGGTGGTCCTGGGGTGCTGATGGTAGAGGTATGCCGGCTGGTCTGCCATGTTCCACCTTTCTTGATATCACGGGTCCCGGCTTTCCGGCTCGCGCTCAGCGCCTCCGACCGGAGGTGGCGCCGGTTGCTGCCGCCTTGGTGCGTGACGGAAACGCTAGGTTGTCATCGTAGTGGACATCATCGACATAATCCTCGTGGTGCTGATCGTGATCTCGTTCGTGCATGGCATCCGCCTCGGCGCAGTGGTGCAGGTCATGAGCTTTGGCGGTCTGCTCGTCGGCTTGGTGGTCGGCTCCTTCATCGCGGCGCGAGTTGCGTCTCTGGTGTCGCAGACGACGGCGAAGTCTATAGCCGTGCTGGTGGTGCTTTTCGTTGTCGCTGCGTGCTTCGGGGCTGCGGGTCGCTACGCGGGAATGCGGGTGCTTCCTTTCGTGAGGAAGCTGGGCCTTCGTCCTATCGACTCGCTGCTCGGAGCCGCTGTCGCAGTTGTGTCCACGCTCTTGGTGGCCTGGCTGCTCTCCGGGGTTTTGATAACGAACCGCTTTCCGGCTCTCAGCCGGGAGGTCCAGGGTTCGGCGATACTGCAGCAGATGGACAGCGTGCTCCCTCCGACGCCGTCGTGGTTCTCGCACCTCTCGAGCTTGATGGACCCCCAGGGGTTCCCCTCGGTGTTCGCAAATCTGGTTCCCGAGACCGCCCTGCCGGTCAAGGTCGCCGGTTCCGCGCAGGTCGCAAGCGCGGTCGCTGCGGATCAGGGGTCGGTAGTGAAGGTAGAGGGCGCCGGGTGCGGTGAGATCTTGGAAGGCTCGGGTTTCGTTGTAGCTCCGGGGCTGGTGTTGACCAACGCACACGTCGTGGCAGGGATCGCTCACCCTAACGTGATTGACGCCACAGGGTCGCACAGGAGCGTCGCTGTCTACTTCAACCCGAGGTTCGATCTGGCGCTCCTGGCGGTCCAAGGTCTCGCGGACCCACCGCTTGACCTTCTCGGCTCTACGGTTCCGAGGGGCACCCAGGCTGCAGTGCTTGGATACCCGGGGGGCGGTCCGTTCACTGCGAGGCCAGGGGGGGTGATGGCCGAGTTCACGGCTCAGGGCCGGGACATCTATGGGCAGGGCTTGACGGACCGCCCCGTCTACGAGGTCCAGGCAGTGGTGCAGCCCGGCAACTCGGGCGGACCGCTTGTCGAGCCGAATGGCGCGGTCATCGGTGTGGTCTTCTCGCGCTCGGTCACGAACTCCGACATCGGGTTCGCACTGGCGTCGCCCGGGGTCGCCTCTCGGATAGCCCAAGCGGAGCGGCAGATGACCCCGAGCGGCACGGGATCGTGCATATCTTGAGTGCGGTGCGGTGAAGTGCGGTGCAAGTGAGGCGCCCTCGATGGCGTGGGTCCACCCACTGAGCGGGTGTGCCTGGTAAGAATGTCGCGATGACCAATTTCTCGTGTTGCGCCTGTGGCGCGCCGGAGGCCGTTGCCTGATGCCGCTTGCGATCGAAGACTATGCGATCATCGGCGACACCCATACAGCTGCGCTTGTGGGCAAGGATGGGTCGATCGACTGGCTTTGCCTTCCTCGCTTCGACTCCGAAGCCTGCTTTGCAAAGCTGCTCGGCAGCGACGAGCACGGGTGTTGGAGGATCTCACCGGTGGGGGAGGTGACCAGGGTGAAAAGGCGCTATCGCGGAGACTCCCTTGTCCTCGAGACCGAGATGGAGACCGAAGACGGCGTAGTGCGCCTGATCGACTGCATGCCGATCAGGGAGGAGACGCCAGCGATCGTGCGCCTGGTCGAAGGCGTGAGCGGTAGAGTACGGGTTCGGATGGATCTCATGATCCGGTTCGGGTACGGGTCGACGATACCGTGGGTGAGGAGCGTTGACGGGTTGCTCATTGCGGTAGCCGGACCTGACGCGATCTCGATGTGGACGCCTGTGGACTTGGAGGGAAGAGATCTCTCCACGGTGGCGGAGCTCAGCGTCTCCGAAGGCCAGAGCGTCCCGTTCGTGCTGTCATGGTTCCCATCGCACACGGAGCCGCCGCGGCCGCCGGATGCCCAGTACATCATGAACGACACCCTCGCATGGTGGCAGGACTGGTCGTCTCGCTGCAGCTACGAGGGGGACTGGCGCGAGCCGGTGGTCAGATCCCTCATCACGTTGAAGGCGCTGACCTATGCGCCCACCGGCGGGATCGTGGCAGCCGCGACGACATCGCTTCCCGAGGCCCTCGGAGGTGAGAGGAACTGGGACTACCGCTACTGCTGGCTGCGCGACGCGACGCTTACGCTCCTGTCGCTCATGCGTGGCGGGTTCCGAGACGAGGCATGTGCCTGGCGGGACTGGCTCTTGCGAGCGGTCGCCGGCGACCCGTCGAAGCTCCAGATCATGTACGGGCCCGCCGGGGAGCGCCGCCTCGCGGAAGGGGTGCTCGACTGGCTGCCGGGGTACGAGGGATCCAGCCCGGTGCGAGTTGGGAACGCGGCTGCTGGACAGTATCAGCTTGATGTATACGGCGAGGTGATGGACGCTCTCCATAGTGCGCGCTCGGTGGGCATCGACCCGTCGGGGCCCGCTTGGAGCCTTCAGAGGGTCCTTCTCGACTTCGTCGAGACCGGCTGGCGGGAGGCCGATGAAGGGATCTGGGAGGTTCGCGGACCCCGACGCCACTTCACTCACTCCAAGGTGATGGCCTGGGTCGCGATGGACAGGGCCGTGCGGTCAGTCGAAGAGCTTGGACTGGACGGGCCGGCCGACCGTTGGCGGCGCGTGCGTGACGAGATCCACGCAGAGGTCTGCTCGAAGGGCTTCGACCGCGAGCTTGGCGCCTTCACCCAGTTTTACGGTTCCAAGAAGCTCGATGCCAGCTTGCTCATGATCCCGCTAGTGGGTTTTCTCCGGCCGAACGATCCCCGTGTGGCCTCCACGGTCGACGCGATTGCGTCGGCGCTCACGAGGGACGGCTTCGTGCTGCGTTACGAGACGGACGACACCGAGGGTGTCGACGGGCTCTCGGGCAGGGAGGGCGCCTTCCTCGCCTGCTCGTTCTGGATGGTCGACTGCTTGGAGCTCATCGGTCGTGGCGGGGAGGCCCGGTCGATGTTCGAGCGCCTTCTCAGTCTTTCGAACGACGTCGGGCTCCTTTCCGAGGAGTACGATCCGATCGCCGGTCGTCTCGTCGGGAATTTTCCCCAGGCGTTCTCGCACGTCTCGCTTGTCAACTCCGCTTACCGGCTGTCAGGCCAGAAGGACATAACAGACATCGCTTCCTCTGCGGCCTCAGGGACGGCTGCACTCGTCAGAGGCCAGCGCCTACCAGGCTCCTGGTCGTGGCATCACCGGGTGTCTCGTTCCACGTACCGATGGAGGAACGGGAGGAAGAACGGAGTGAACGGGGGTAATGCGAGGAACGGGAGGAAGAACGGAGTGAACGGCGGGAGCGGGAACGGCGGGAGCGACGGGGGGAACGGATTGGAGCATGAGCACCTAAAGGAGCAGAGCGAGTGAGAGCGCTAACCGTCGTTCCTCGTGTCGCGGGCACAGCGAGCCTCGACGAGGTGGATGAGCCGCCTGCGTCCGATGGCCCTGTCCTCGTGGAGACGGTCGCGATAGGGGTGTGCGGCACCGACATGGAGATCCTGGGAGGCGGCTACGGATGGGCCCCGCCCGGCAAGGAAAGGCTGATCATCGGGCACGAGTCCCTTGGAAAGGTGCTCGAGGCTCCACCGGGCTGCGGCCTCGAGCCTGGAGATCTGGTCGTGGGGATCGTGAGACGTCCCGACCCGGTTCCGTGCTCGGCGTGTGACGCCGGCGAGTGGGACTTCTGCAGCAATGGTCGCTACACGGAACGGGGCATCAAGGAGCGCGACGGCTACTGCTCCGAGCGCTACCGGATCATGCCCGAGTACGCAGTGAAGGTGAGCTCGTCGCTCGGGTCTCTAGGGGTCTTGCTGGAACCGGCTAGCGTCGTGGCGAAGGCTTGGGAGCAGGTGGAGCATATTGGCCGGCGTGCTACGTGGTCGCCTCGCCGGGCCGTGGTGACAGGTGCGGGACCGATCGGGCTGCTTGCCGCCCTCATGGGGGTCCAGCGCGGCATGGAGGTCCATGTGGTCGACCAGGTGACCAAGGGCCCAAAACCCGACCTCGTCGCTGCCCTGGGAGCGAGCTACTCGACCGGCAGCATAGGCGACCTGGGAGGTGCAGTTGATGTGGTGCTCGAATGCACCGGAGCAGGACAGCTCGTCTTCGATGCCATGGAGCACGTGGCTCCCGGCGCCGTCGTCTGCCTCACCGGGGTATCCTCGGGCGGTCGCATGCTAAGCGTTGACGCGGGAGCGCTGAACACGTCCATGGTCCTCGAGAACGAGGCGGTCGTAGGCTCGGTCAATGCAAACCGGCGACATTACGAGTCAGCGGCCGCGGCTCTCTCCGATGCGCCCAAGGACTGGCTCGAGCGGTTGGTGTCAAGGCGCGTGCCGCTGGACAGCTGGCAAGAGGCGCTGGAGCGTCGCAACGATGACGTAAAGGTCGTGATCGAGCCGTCGCCCGGGCTGTCCGGGCAGCTCTGAGGGCGACGCACGTGACCAGTCTGAGCGGTGGCGCAGCGGCCGTCGGAGATGGAGTGCTGGAGATCGACACGCGACTCGGCGGCTGGGAGAAGGTCACCGCGGGCTACCTGATAGGCGCAGGTTCGTCGTCGCCGGTGCTCGTCGAGACGGGGAGCCAGACATCGGCGCCGTCACTCCTTGCTCAGCTGGCGGCGCTGGGCCTGGGCGCGGCGGACCTGAGCGCGATAGTCGTCACCCATATCCATCTCGACCATGCTGGCGGTGTCGGGGATATTGCAGCCGCGTTCCCGGCGGCAACGGTGTACGTGCATCCGAATGGGGCGCGCCACCTCGCGGATCCGACCAGGCTGGTCCAGTCCGCAGGCATGGTCTATGGGGACCTACTCGACAGCCTTTACGGTCGGTTGTCGCCGACTGCTCCCGAGCGGATCAAGGTGCTGCACGATGGCGACGAAGTCCAGGTCGGCGCTGGCCGGGTCCTCGTTGCCGTGGACTCTCCAGGTCACGCCAAGCACCACGTCGCGCTCCATGACAGCCTGACCGGCATCCTTTTTGCCGGCGATGCCGTGGGTGTGCGACTGCCCGATGTCGGAGTGCTGAGGCCCTCGACGCCGCCGCCGGACTTTGACCTGGAGGCCGCGATCAGGTCGTTGCGCCGCTTTGCCGCCAGGCATCCCAGCGCGATAGCGCTCGCACACTACGGCGTGCTCTCTGATACGGATCCACTGCTCACCGAGGCGGAGGACACGCTGCGTCGTTGGGCCGAGGTAGCAGAGGCTGCCTGGCGTGCGGGCAATGACGTGGCTGCAGCCCTACAGGATGCCTTCGGTTTGGTTCTGGAGGGAGCAGATCCGCGCGATGTCGCAAGGCTCGAGGCGCTGAACGGCGTGCACTCCAACGCCGCCGGCTTTCGCCGCTGGCTGGAGCAGCGGTCCGGGGTTGGCAACGAGCAGCGCGAACGTCCGATGCGCACGTGAGTGCACGTGAATGCCGTCGTGTGGCGTGACAAGATCGTAGGTCATCTGTCGGTGGCTCGAGACCACAGGATCGAGAATGCGAGGAGGATGTACATTGGGATGCCTATTGGGACGCCGGCGTGGACGCCGGCTTGGATGCCGGTCAGAGCAGGTCTCGACCAGGCGGGTGAAGCTGGGCACACTGCTTGCGCATAGGCTCACGCCAGATCGTGGCAGCTGGAGCAGCTACAGCTGGCGCAGCGGTCATAGCTGGCGCAGCGGTCATATCGGTTGGCGATTCCTTCTGCTTCCTGGGTTGCTCCTGGCAGGCGCTGTCCTGAGCGCGTGCAGCTCCGGCTCCAACGTCCCGGTCGCCGCATCCTCGCATCAGGCGCCTTCGTTTCCTCGCGGTCCGGTGGGCGCAGTCGTGCTCGTAAAGTACGTGAGCTTCGACCCTGCGTTCGTAAAGATAAGAGCAGGCCAGACAGTCGAGTGGAAGTGGGAGGACGCACCGTACGTGGACAATGTGACCTTTCCCACCTTCTCGAGCCCCGTTCAGATGACAGGCGCCTATTTTCACACCTTCACGAAACCGGGGGTCTACCACTACCGGAGCACCTTGCATCAAAACATGCGAGCGACCGTCGAGGTGGTTGCACAGAGCTGACGTGGTCTGACGTACGGACGGATTGGATCCGGGTTCGGGTACTCGCGGTCCGTCCAACGGTGCTGCCAGGGTCCGGGCTCTCGTGGGCTGTAGAAATACGCTGCTGGAGGAGACGAGACGACTACCGCGTTCTGGGTCCTGCCCGGCGCGACTGTGAACGCCGTGTCGATTGCTGATTGGATCGCGCAGGCATCGCCCGTTGCTGCATCAGCGTGAGCGCCGAAGTCAAAGGCGTCTAGGTGCACGGTGCAATTCCGACGTGTGCCCAGTAGCTCGGGCTCTGCAGCAAAGAAGGAGAGTATCCAGATGACATGAGATGACCGAGCGCGACTGAGGCAGCCCCCTGCCCGTCAGGAAGGGTTGCCTACGTGGACGTCAAGCCGACTATTGGCGCGTTCAGGTGCTTGTCCCCCATGGATCCGTAGAAGGGTGCGTTGAAGCTGAAGACGCCCCCGTCTGATGCCACGATCCAATATCCTCCGGTCGCGGGGTCGGCTGCCATGCCGACTATTGGTTTGTTGAGCGGCTTCGCCCCCATCGAGCCGTAGAACCTGGCATCGCCGAAGCTGAAGATGCCCCCGTCTGAGGCTACG
>JAJYWA010000087.1 GCA_021791755.1 Actinomycetes bacterium
GCTCGCGTCGATCTCGAATCGCTCGATCGTGCGCAACAAAAGCCGGCCCCTCAGGTCCTCTGCGTGCGGCGCTAGCGCGTCGAGGGCACGGCCGAGACGATCGTCGTTCAGGAGGCCTGCAGGCACGCCGAACAGCTCGGCGACACCGCCAGAAGATGCCCACCCCGAGACGTCGTAGAGGGGTGCGGAGCCGCAGAGGCGGTTGGCGACCAAGACGGCGATCACCTCACCGTGGGTGAGCAGCGAGCGACCGCGCATCGGGACGACCTCGTCGACCAGTCCGGACAGACCCAGCCGGTGCAGGTAGTGCGCGACGAGGAGCAGCGGGCCGACATCCCTCCTCGTACCCAGAGCAGGAGGGTCAAGCCGGGCGAACGACCCTGCGAAGCGGTCCAGCTGCCCGGAGGCTTTCAGCTCGTCGAGACGTCCGAGGGTTGCCACAACGCGTTGGCGGACCTTCCCCCCTTCCCGGCGGCCTTCGACCAGCTGCACGTACTCGTGCACCTTGTCGCCCCGGCGAACTCGCTTGACCCTCGTGTACATGTTGACACAACACTAAAACCGATCTACCCACCACACAAGCATGTGCTCACTACTGGTTGGCACAACACATCGAGATTCCAAGGGTCGTCGGATGCCCAAGACGCAAGGAATCACAAGGCCGATTGGCGATCCATTGTCGCCCCTTGGCGGACTCCGGTGCGGAAAACCGGTTAGCACGCGGCACGCCTGGTGTACTCCAGGGGCCCCTCACAGGCAGTTGACAGTACATGTGCTACTCAACACCGAGTGCGCGCAAGGCTCCTGACAGGTTGCCCCAAGCGTGCATGGAAGACCAGTTCCTGGTCTGATGATGACGCTAAGACTGTGAACCGGGCGGTGTGGCGCTAGATGATGAGCATAGGCTCACTCTGACAGACGGCCTGGCTGGCATACGGACCTGCATGAGTGGTGAGAACGCGATTCCCGACCCCGTCCCTGGCTACGCCGCGACGTGCACCCTGGCGTCGTTATGGAAGCGATAGCGAGAACACGGGGCCTATGTCGACGATCTCGTCCGCCGACTGGTTGGCGTTCTCTAGCTGTCTTGAGACACCCTCGCAAACTTGAATGGGTTCGCTGTGTCGAGGGTGCTGCTGGTCGTGCGCCAGCTAACAGTCGGCCTGATCGCTTCAGGGTCGACTCGGTCAATGTGCATCTCCACGGCTCGAGCGAGTGAATTGATCAACGTTGACGAGAGCAAGTGGGGTACGAGGCCGAGGTCCAGCAGCTTCGTGTGCGCAGCCCGGTAGTAGTGGTCCTCCTTTTCCACCCGCGGATCGTCAAGGTACTCGATGTCAATGTTTCCCGGCAGGGTTGCGGCTACGTTCTCAGCGAGCTGCGCTACGGAGAACGACTCCGTGAACTGGTTGAACACCCGGTACTCTCCCGCAGCCGGCGGATTTTCGATAGCGAGCTCGACGCATGCCTGTGTGTCGCGTATGTCAAGCATGCCGCGGGTCTGGCCGCCCTTGCCGTAGACCGTGAGCGGGTGGCCGACGACGGCTTGGACGACAAAGCGGTTCAGCACCGTGCCGAACACGGCGTCATAGTCGTAGCGCGTTGCGAGATCAGGATGGGCCGATGTCTCCGGGGTTTCCTGACCGTACACGATGCCCTGGTTCAGATCGGTGGACCGGAGGCCCCAGATCCGGCAGGCGAATTGAATGTTATGGCTGTCATGGACCTTCGAAAGATGGTAAAAGGAGCCAGGTTGTTTCGGGAAGGGCAGCACGTCGGTGCGCCCGCGGTGAACTATCTCGATGAAACCTTCTTCGATGTCGATGTTCGGAGTTCCGTACTCACCCATCGTTCCGAGCTTGACCAAGTGGATGTCCGGGTTCAGCTCTGCTATGGCGTAGAGCAGGTTGAGCGTCCCGACGACGTTGTTGACCTGCGTATAGACAGCGTGCTCTCGATCGATCATCGAGTATGGAGCAGCGCGCTGCTCTGCGAAGTGAACGATCGCATCGGGTTGGAACTCGCGGAGCGTCCGGTAGGTGAATTCAGCGTTTGTGAGATCACCGACGAAGGGCACGATCGTCAGGCCGGAGACCTCCTGCCAGGTCCTGATACGGTGCTGGAGGCTGCGGATAGGCACGAGGCTGTCGACGCCCATTTCCAAGTCGTACTGGCGCCGCGCGAAGTTGTCCACGACGCCGACGTCATGTCCCTTGCGCGAGAGGTAGAGAGCAGTGGGCCATCCGAGGTAGCCGTCGCCACCCAGCACAAGGATCTTCATCGCGTGACCTTCTCCTTCGTCATATGTTCACTGTGTACTTTTTCCGCCCCCCATATCATTTCGTCAGCGCTCTCCGGCTCGCTCGCACTGCTCCTGGCGATCGTACCTAAACTACCTGTGATCGTGGAGACACGAACCAGTCAGCGCAAGTTTGCCTCATGTCGCCGTTCAAGCGCCATCATGCGTTACGCTGGTGCTGACCGTGAGCTACTCTGTCCTGACCGATTCTCCAGGGCTAGCGCTACTTCGCTCGACCGCATTCGGATGAACGCTGCATCTGTACAGTCTGGCGGCTCAACCTTGGAGAATGCTGAGTATGAACAGAAATTTCCCTGGGGAACGGTAAAAATAATGCCAAGATCCGACGTGATGGTGAAAGCTTCGAGCGCTCACGTGAGAAATTGCAGAGAAATTCCAGGCAGAGAGGCCAGCATTGAGAGGTTGCAGTGGACACCCGTATCTACCTTGACATAAATCACTTTGCGAGGAGCACGCCATGGGCCCATGGCGTAGCCAGCGTGTACGCGGTCTATGGCGGAGCGGTGCTGCTCGGGCTGTTGCTGATCGTGGCGTGGTGGCGTGCCCGCTCATCAAGTGGTTTCGCCGAGCGTGTGCCTGCGACGATTTGGGCTGGTGCAGCCACCATCATCGCAGTAGGCGTTGCGCAGCCGATCAACCATCTAGTGGGGAGGATCCGTCCCTACTACACGTTGCACCACGTGGAGCTGCTGGTGCCCAAGGCCCATGACTTCACGTTTCCGAGCGACCACGCCACGGTCGCCGGCGCCGTGATCTGTGGTCTCTGGCTGTCCAAAGATCGCCTGCTCGCATGGACTGCGACGGTCGCGGGCTTGCTCCTGGCCTTCGACAGGGTTTATGTGGGCGCCCACTATCCTGGTGATGTTCTCGGCGGCCTTGCTCTGGGGGCGGTTGTCGTGCTCGCCCTTCGCCCGGTTGGGCTTGCTGTCCTGCGGCCGCTTGCCCGGTGGGCATCGACTTCGGCGCTGTGGTTCTTCGTGGCGCCGGCCGCACAAGGTGGCTCTATGAGAGGCGACGCTGGTGGTGGGTCCATCCTGGGGCCGGACCGTGTGGCGTCTCCTTCCTCGGACGTATCTGATACGCCGCTCGTCTCGTGAGCCCCTCAGCTCCTTATTGCTGGTCCTTCCGGGGCACGTCGAAGTAGGCGCCCTGCTCTCTTCACGTTGCCTGGTCTCCTGACGTTGCCTGGCACGGCTGCGTTCCCTGCCCGGCAACGAGCAGTCCCTGTGTAGTTGCTCGGTGAACAAGTACCCGACCGTTGTCACTGCTCGGTCGTAGCATCGTTGCAATGAGTGGTGTCGATGACTACTGGGACGATGCATAGTCCTGCTTCCGGCTGGGTGGTGGGCGATGACTAGCCCTGCTTCCGGCCGAGTGGTGGCAGTAGGGCCGGATCAGCCGGCCCCGGAGGCTCTGGCATGCCTGGTGCGCGAGATCAAGGATCGAGATCCGTTCTGCGGGGTGACCGTGGTCGTCCCGTCAGGCTACGCGGCGCTCTCGTTGCGGTATCGCCTGGCGTCAGGGGCTTTGGGCCCGACCGGCGGCAGCGGCCGTTATGGCCTGTTCGGCATGAGCTTCCTGCCGTTGAGCCATTTTCTCGAGCGGATAGCGGGTGCGCAGCTCGCAGCGTCAGGCAGGAGACCACTCACGGCGAGCACCGAGCAGGCGGCAGTGCGAAGTGCGTTGCTCGATGACCCGGGCCCGTTTTCGTCGCTGGCTCTGAGCAGCGCTGCCGTCGCTGAGGTAAGGGAGGTCATGACGCAGTTGCGGTGGTGCTCGGATAGCGCCCTCGGCTCGGTGGCCAGATTTGATTCGCGCCAAGAGCACCTGGTGCGGTTGCATGCCACGGTTCGCTCTCGCCTTGCCCCACTGTTCTACGACCAAGTGGATCTTGTCGATACGGCTGCGGCCACGCTGGCAAGTGGACGGCGTAGCGGAGAGGGCGATGTTGTGGTGCTCTACTGCCTGTCCGGGCTCCACAAGCGGTTCACGAGGCTGCTCGACCTTCTCGGGGATCGCCTGTTCGTCATAGATGTCAATGCGGAAGCCAAGAGCAGTCGGCTGACCAGTACAGTGGTGTCGTGCGTCGACCCCGACGAGGAGGTTCGTCTTGCGGTGCGGCGTCTCTGCGCTCGAATGCAAGAAGGGGTTCCGCTCTGGCAGCAGGCGATATTTCATCCTCCCTTCGGCCCGTACGCCACGATCATCAGCCAGCAGTTGGAAGCCGCTGGCATCCCTTCTTGCGGTCCCAATGGCAGGTCGCTCGACCAGAGCATGCCGGGTCGATTCCTCCTCGGCCTGCTGGATCTTTCGTTGCGCGGATGGCGCCGCGACGAGGTCATCGCGTGGCTCGGGGGTAGTCCTGTAGTCGTCTACGACGGCGGGCCGGGCGTTCCGGTCGGCAGTTGGGATGCGCTTTCAATTGCGGCAGGCGTTGTCGAAGGTATCTCGAACTGGTCCGAGCGCCTCGCGAGCTATGTAGCGCGCATTGATCAGGCGCGGGCTTCGGATGGCGGTGGGCCAGAGTCGAAGCGCGCGACTACCTATCGTGCTCGCCGGGAGGGCGTGCTTGGCCTGGGATGGCGTGAGGAGATATCCGAGGCCCAAAGGCTCTCCGGCTTCGTGCAAGCTCTGGCCAGCTCGGTAGCGGGAATTCCGGTCCAAAGAAGCTGGCGATCTGCTTGTCACGCGGCATCGGAGATCATGAAGCGGATGCTCGATCCGGCTTCGAGGCGCACGGAATGGCCCGAGCAAGCACAGGACGCCTACCAGCAGGTGCAGCAGGTGCTCAGGACGATCGGCGATGTTGATGGAGTCCTGGGTCCTCCAGGTAGCATCGAGTCGTTCAGGGATGTGCTGGCCTGTGAGCTGCGATCACGCGTTGAGCACGCAGCGCGCTTCGGCGATGGAGTGTTCGTCGGTCCCCTGGCGGCCTCGAGAGGAATGGACTTCGAGGAGGTGTCTGTTCTGGGCCTCGTCGAGTCCTACCTTCCCGGACAACCGTCTGTGGGTTCTCTGCTTCCCGACGTGGTCCGGCGTGCTACGGACGGCGAGCTGGAGACGCACCGGGACAAGATTGCGCGGCTTGGTGATGACTTGCGTAGCGCTCTTGTGGCTGGGGCGGGCCGCACCTATCTCCTCTGGCCGAGGAACGATCCTCGCCAGGGTCGTCCCAACACGGTGTCAAGGTGGCTTCTCGACGAGGTTGCGCGCATGACAGGCCGCGAAGGGGTCCTTAGCTCGGAGCTTCCACGGCTAGCGAGGGAGCATCCGGGGGTGCTGATCTCAGCTGGAACCTCCATGTACGAGCTTGCCGGTCTTGCCCCGGATCCTCTTGACGCGTCGAACAGCCGAGGCGGGGACAGCCGAGGCGAGCATGACGGAGGCGGGTATGACGGACGCGAGGACAGCGCCGGCTCTGAGCGCACGAGCAGGCGTGAGGTGAGCACCGGCGATCTACTATCTCTCTCGCCCGCATCCGAGTGGGAGCTGGAGGCCGCGGCGCTGCTCAAGTGGGTGCTGTCCGGTGGTGATCTGCTCGATCATTGGACGATGCGTGGGAAGCCGATGCTGAGCCGTGCGGCGCTTGTCGCTCGCTCTAGGGCCAGCACCCGTCTTACCAGGTTCGATGGTTTGGTGGGCTCAGCGGCCGGAGAAGACCTGATCTCCGACGACGTGTTCTCCGCCACGAGCCTGGAGAGCTTCGCGATCTGTCCAATGCGCTACCTGCTTGCAAAGGTGCTTGGCGTCAAGGTCCAAAGCCGCCCCGAAGACGTCTTCACCATCTCTGCGCTTGATCGAGGTTCCCTCGTCCACGATGTGCTGGAGCTCTACACAAAGGCACGGCTTTCTGGAAAGGAAGCTACGTTCGCGCTGCTAGAAGAGCTAGCTTGCCAGGTGATCGAGGTATATCGGGATCGGGGCCTTCTCGGTCGGCAGTCGGCATGGCAGTACGAACGTGCGATGTTGATGCGTGACCTGAGGCGCTTCCACGCCCTTGATACAGCGAACGGACTGGAACCTCTAGCAGCCGAGCTTTCCTTTGGCATGAATGGAGCCGAGCCGGTGACATTGCGCTTGAAGAGTGGCCGAGAGGTCCGCTTCCGCGGCCGGGCGGATCGTGTCGACCGAAAAGAGAACGGATCCCTTGTGGTCACCGACTACAAGACGGGCTTGCCGGCGGAGGTCGACGGGCTAGAACATGACTGGGTGCTGCGCGGGACGAAGCTCCAGCTTCCTCTCTACGCTCTCGCCGCGGCGGAGCGGTTCGGTGAGCATGACACGGCGGTCCTATCCCGCTACTGGTTCGTGTCCGGCCGTGCTCAATTTGCAGAGAGAGGCTATGCGGTAGATGACCGCGTGCTGGAAAGGTTCCGCGATGTGGTCGAGGCGATCCTCGGGGAGATCGCGGCGGGCATGTTCCCGGCTCGCCCCGGGGCTCCTGGGTCCAGCAAGTCGCGATCAAACTGCAAGTACTGTGACTTCGACTCCATATGCGCCATAGACAGAGAGCGACAGTGGGCAGCGAAGCACGCTGATGCCCGGCTCGCGCCGTACCTGGAGCTATGCGGGGACGCCGAGGCGCCTGATCCCGCCTTGGACGTGAAGCGGAGGTGACGGTGTCCCGGTACGCGGCCAGAGAGCAGCGCTCGGACGAGAGCGCGAGGCGGGCCATCGAGTCCGACCTCGACACTACGTTCTTCGTGGAGGCCGGAGCGGGAACGGGTAAGACCACCTCCCTCGTCAAGCGGATTGTTGCGCTCGTAAAGAGCGGTCGGGCAAAGATGCGCGAAATCGCAGCCATAACCTTCACCGAGGCAGCGGCGCAAGAGCTGCGAGAGCGCGTCCGCACCGAGATCGAGCGCGGCGCCCGCACTGATGACGTTCTCTCGGCCGCGGTAGAAGAAGTGGACGATGCTGCGATCTGCACGTTGCACGCATTTGCGTTGTCGATACTGCGAGAGCACTTTTTCGAGGCCGGGCTTCCTCCCGTGATCGAAGTGCTCGACGACGCCGAAGCCGACATCGACTTCGAGCGAAGCTGGCGAGGTCTCATAAGCTCGCTGATGGACGACCCCGTGTACGAGGAGTTGTTCGTGCTCGGCTTCGCGTTGGGCCTGCGCTTGGAGAGCCTCCGCGAGGTTGCTAGCCATCTGAGTGACGACTGGGACCGTCTTCGTGACGGCGGCGATAAGGTATCGGCTTCGCGACGCGGGGCCGTCGAGTCGGAGGTGTCGAGGGGAGATGCGCTGGCGATCGATGGGCAGCCGTGCGGCGGTTCTCTGAGCAAAGACGCCGAAGATGGCATCGCGGAGGTCCTGCGGAGGACACGAGTCGCAGTCTCTCTTGCGGATCGCTGCGTGAACGATACGGACCTCTTACGGGACCATCTCAGTGAGCTGGCAGAGCTCGCTGATCAGATCGAAGGAAATCTCAGTGGTGGAGCTGGCTCCTTTGCCAAGCAAGTCGAGGTCGTGAGCGATCTCGTGGGGCGGTCTCTTGCTTGCCGCAAGGGCCAGAAGGGCAACTGGTCCTGCGACGTGGCCGACGTTCGTGGGGCCTGCACCGTAGCCGACGACGCCCGCAAGGACCTTCTGGCTCACCTCGGCGGCATGATTGCGACCGGCTTTGCACGCATCGCAGGTGATCACAGCGTGCGGGCGGCGCATGAACGCCAGCGAGCGGGAAGGCTGATCTTTCATGACCTGCTGGTACTGGCCTGCGATCTGGTTCGCGGCAACGCCGCTGTACGTGCGGAGCTCTCATCGAGGTTCACTTACCTGCTCGTGGACGAGTTCCAGGACACCGACCCGCTTCAGGTGGAGCTGGTATACCTTCTTGCATCGGGTGAGACGGCGGGACGGGCGCCGTCCAGTGATGACCCTTTGTCCAGCTATGAGGACGCCGCCGGCAGGCTCTTCTTCGTCGGGGATGGCAAGCAGTCCATCTACCGGTTCCGGCGTGCCGATGTCGAGCTCTTCGAGAGCGTCGGGATGCGAGTGCGGAACCGCCTGGCGCTCACCGAGAACTACCGCTCTGTCACGGGAGTGCTCGCGTGGGTGAACCAGGTCTTCGGCTGGCTGCTCGGAGATGGAGTTGACAGCGCCCAGCCGGCGTACGAACCGTTGTCCGCTGCACGCCTACCCGTTGCCGGCGGCATCGATCCGCCCGTGGTGCTGCTTGGTGGTCGACACGATGCGAGCATCGGAGAGGTGCGCGATATCGAGGCGCGTGACATCGCCCTCAGGATTAGGCGTGTTGTGGAGGAGCGTTGGCTGGTCGCATCATCGGCGCACGAGGTACAGGGGATGGGCGCCGGGGTCCCTGGCGCTCCTGCGAACGGAGAGGTGGTCCGCCATCCTGACCGGCTCCGACCGGCGCGCTGGGGAGACATAGCCTTGCTTCTCCCTGCCCGAACCGGGCTATCGGAGCTCGAGTCGGCCCTGGATACAGCAGGCGTACCCTACAGGGTGGAAGGCGTCAGCTTCGCGTGGAGATCCCAAGATGTAATTGACCTGGCCCATGTTCTCCAGGCCGTTGAAGACCCGGCTGACCAGGCCTCCGTCGTCGCTGCGTTGCGCTCCGGGCTGCTCGGTTGTGGAGATGACGATCTGGTTCGATTCCGTCGCTCTGGCGGTAGCTGGGACCCGCTGGCCGAGATACCTGACGGAGTGCCTGCGGAGTCGGCTGTCCCTGACGGGATGCGGCTGTTGCGACAGCTGCATGAGGAACGGTTGTGGGTCTCGCCATCACAGCTACTCGAGCAGCTCGTGAGGCGTCTTGGCGGGTTCGAACAGGCCCTCGGTTACGGCGCCGCGCGCTCCGATCGTTGGGAGCGCATGCGTTGGGTTCTCGACCAGGCCAGGTCCTTTGAGGACTCAGGGCACAGCACCTTGCGCGAGCTTGTGGAGTGGATGCGGCGGCAGAGGGACGCGAACAGCGGGTCTCGGCTCATCGGTCCAGATGGCGCCGATGGCGATGCGGTGAGGATCCTTACGATTCATGGCGCAAAAGGCCTCGAGTTCCCGGTGGTGTTTCTTGTGGGCCTCAACCGTTCGACAAGGCCGCGTATGCCCCGGGCGCTCTGGAGCGCGGATGGAGAGCTTGCCATCAGGCTGAGCGACGTCATCAGCTCGCCAGACTTTTCCGAGCTGGCCGAGCGCGAGAAGGAGGTCGATCGCTACGAAAGGCTGCGGCTTCTCTATGTCGGCGCTACGAGGGCTCGCGACTACCTGCTGGTGAGCCTTCACCACCCTGCCGGCAGGTCATCGCAGGCTGCAGAGCTCCACCAGCTGTCCGGCGAGTGCGTAGGGACCTGGCAGAGCTTCCCTGAAGAGTCGCCGGAAGGCAGCGGCGCGCCGGAAGGTAGCGGCGCGCAGGAAGGCGCGTACCCGGAGCGCCCCGAAGGCTTGCCGAGCGGTCCCGAGAGCCAGTATGACCACGACGGCAGAGGAGCTCCTGCAGGTGGATCGCCGGAGATCTCGCCTCGTGATCGCGATGAGTGGGTTGCTCGCCGTTCGATGCTGCTGGCAGCAATGAGCGCTGCGCCGCGCATCCCTGCAACTGCTCTCAGTGCGTTGACTCGGCCCGGTGAGCGGGGTTCTATGGTGAGCGAGCGCGAACCTACCCTGAGCGGGCCCGTCTCCGCAGACGAGCCCCCGTCATGGGACCGGGTTGATATAGGGGCTTCGATAGGCAGGGCCGTCCATGCGGTCCTGCAGTCGATCGACCTTGCGACCGGCGATGGCCTCGACGCGGTTGCAGCTGCCAGCGCGGCCTCGGAGTTGGTTCCAGACCATGCCGAAGTGGTGGCGCAGATGGCTCGGGCTGCGCTTGGCAGCGGTGTGGTTCAAGGCGGCTGCAAACGTCGCCACTGGCGCGAGGTGTACGTAGCGACGCCGGTTGGCTCTTCGGTGATCGAAGGGTTCATCGATCTGCTCGTGGACGGGCCGGACGGCATGGAGGTGGTTGACTTCAAGACGGAAAGGCTCATCTCGGATGCGGACGTGGATCAGGCGGTGGCTCATCACTCGCTCCAGATGGCAGGGTACGCGCTGTGCGTCAAAGGCGCGCTCGGAGCTCGCGTGGCGCGATGCGTACTGGTGTTCCTGGCGGGTGGCGTGGCTAGAGAGAGGGTGGTGAGCAACCTCGAGATGCTCGAGAGCGAGGTGCGATTTCGCCTTGACGCTGCGAATGTCTTTCATTAGGCCGGGTACGCCTGCGCACGGTACGGTGGCCGCATGGTGTGTGTGATTGCCGCTGTGGCTGCCGTGTGCGATGGATAGGGCTGACGAACGTCCCATGATGGCTGCTACCGAGGGCGAGAACGTGCCGGACAGCGACGAGGCAGCCTTGATCGAGAGGCGTGTGATCCAGCTCTTTGCCCTTGTTGGTGAAGCGCTTGTCGG
>JAJYWA010000088.1 GCA_021791755.1 Actinomycetes bacterium
CACGAACGCCTCCACAGCTCGCACGGCTACCTGACGCCGATCGAGTTCAACGAGGCATGGAATCAGCAACACCAACAACGACTCTCATTGGCATTGGCTCACTAACCGGGGTCCCCGCAGACCCACTCGGGTGCGTGTGGCCGCATCGGCTAACCGGAAGTTACGTCTGGCGAGCCTCGACCGAGTATCAGGCGCCCATCGGCACGCGATGCGGTCAACGCTCAAACACCTACCGCGGATGTGTGAAGCCTCGCACGTAGATGAATAACGGCGCGCACGCACGTGCTAGAATCCTAGCATGCGTACGACAATAGAGTTCGACGATGACACTTCTCGGGCCGTAGAGGCTTTGCGGCGGGAGGATGGCATGGGGGTGTCGGAGGCGGTGAACGAGCTGATCCGTCGGGGCCTGCTCGCTCAGCCGCCCAGGTCGGCGTTCCGTCAGCGTACCCTGCCGCTCGGGGTGAGCATCGATGTTTCCAGCATCGCCGACGCCATCGAAGTACTCGATGGCGCCGCGAACTGCTGATGCTCGTCGACGCCAACATCTTGCTTTACGCGGTCGATGAGCGGTCGCGGGCGCACGCCACTGCCCGGTCGTGGCTTGAAGCGGCGCTCAATGGTTCGCATCGGGTCGGACTGCCCTGGCAGTCGCTGCTTGCGTTTGTTCGCATCGTCACCCATCCACGGGCCCTTCCGGTCCCGTTGGGCCCGTCCGAAGCATGGTCCTTCGTTGCCGACTGGTTGGATGCTCCTGCCGTGTGGACGCCGCAGCCGGGTCGTGGTTATCGGGAGATTCTCGAGCGCCTAATCTGTGGGCTCGAGCTTCGAGGCAACGTAGTCAGCGACGCGGCTCTTGCCGCTTTGGCCTTCGAGCACGGTGTGGCAGTCGTCAGCGCTGACTCCGACTTTGCCCGCTTTAGGGGCTTGACCTGGCTTAATCCACTGAACTCATGACCGGCTGGCGGCGCCCGCGTCACGCCAATTGTCCGCGGGCGCAGATTGGCGAAGGAGCACAGCTTGCTGCAGCGGACGTGTACCTAGTCCTCGGAATCCCGGGTCGAGGAGGGTGGTTTCTGGGTTTCGGGAGCGGATCTGAGCGGCAGTGCAAGAAAGTGGACCGGCGATGCGTCTATATCAGTAGTGGTTGAAGGATGATGCTGGAGAGCGATTGCGCCGGTGGTTGAAGGTTGAAAGCAGTGCACGGATCCGCAGGATTGACGAAGGCGGGGGGAGGAGCAATGATGGCGGGTCTGGTCGGGCGCGAATGTGAGGTTGTTGCCCGGGGTATGGGTCACGAAGTTGGCCTCTCCGTCCGCCAGGGTCGTGGCGTGGACGGCGACGTGTCGCCTCGCGGTAACGGTTCGACGAGCGATGGCGCCCGCAGGAGTGCAAGACTCGTGAGCATGCCCTTCGCGGATGAGCCCGGTCAGCACCTGGGCTCGGAGTCCAGCTCACCCACCCCGAGCGGTCTTGATGCACCAGAGGATGGGGGCGCAGCCGGTACGGTGCGGGGATCTACGTCTGGCGCCGAGGATATCGGCGAGGTGGATCCAAGCGGGCCCGAGCTGGAGTCGTCGGAGACCTCCCCGAGCCGCGTTGAGGAGTCCTTCGTTGCTCTTTACGCCAATAGCTACGTGGAGATGGTTCGGCTAGCGAGTACGCTCACCGGGTCGCGCGAGGCCGCTGAAGACTTGGTCCAGGACTCGTTTGTCCGGCTCCACCGGCACTGGCCTGATGTTCGGCAACCCCGCGCCTACTTGCAGCGAGCAGTTGTGAACGCTTGCAAGTCAGACTTTCGCCGGAAGGTTCTTGCCCGCCGGCTCGAGCGTGCGGACGCCAATCCCTCCATGGTTTCGCCATCCTCGCAAGCCCATGTTGATGCGAGGTCATCGGACGTCCCAGGCGAAGACGAAGTTGGCGAAGCCGCTGGCGAGGCATGGATAGCAGATGAGCTGATCAAGGCGCTCAAGGGGCTACCGTACCGGCAGAAGGCGGCCCTGGTGCTGCGTTTCTACGCTGACTTGTCCGAGGTGGAGATAGCCGCGATCCTGAGGTGCCGTCCAGGAACGGTGGGGTCGCTCGTGCATCGGGGTCTCGATCGCATGCGAGAGGTGGTGAACAGATGAGCGGTCCCCCAGAGATGAGCGGTCCCCCAGAGATGGGAGGTCCCCCAGAGATGGGAGGTCCCGCCGACCAGCGTGGTGCACAAGATGCGGAGCACCGGGTTGCTGCAGATCGCGGCCCGGCCACTGCGGAGCACCCGGAGGTCGAAGGACTGCTGCGATCTGCGCTTGTGAGGCATGCAGCCGCGGTGCAGCCCAACCGTGGTGGCGGCTCGGGCGACATCGATGAGCTGACGGTCCGCATCTCACGCAGGAACCGTAGTCGCCATCGTCGTTTGGTGGCCGGCGTGGTCGCTGCTCTCGTTCTGGGAGCGCTGGGTGGGTTCTTGGGCGGCTCCGCAGCGGCGGAACGCGGCCCGGCGCCGTCGGGCGGCGTGCCTGCAAGTGCTTTGAGGGGCCTGAATGGTGCTGTGCCTGGCGCTGGTCATCTACACCCCGGGGCGGGCGGGGTATACGGGGGTACGGGATCAGCCGGGGCGAGCGGCGCTGTTGTAGCTCCATGTCCGAGCGAGGTCACGGCGCCGTCGGGAGCGACGGGCAATCTATCCCACATGCCGCTACGGTCATCAGGGTCGCCGCCTCCAACGGTGCGATTGTTCGTCAGGACCGCGCCTAGTGGCGTCACGGTCAGGGCATACGAGCGGTCAGGGGCGGAGCCTTTTCTCTGCAGCTCTGGCGCCTCGAGTGGTGGTGGCGTCTCGAGTGGTGGCGTCTCGGGAAGCTCGGGCGTCGCTGGGAGCTCGGGCGTCACCGGCTCGTCCAGCAACGCTGGCTCGTCCACTGGCCGATCGGGCGTCACGAGCCCTGCAGTATGCACGGTCGCGATGGGATGCGGCGCGTGCAGGCCAGGCGGGGCGCAAAGTGGTGGAGCTCCCACAGGCAGCCCTCCGCCAATATACCCGACTCCCGCACCAGTACCCGGTGGTGCTTCGGGCTACCCGTACAGTGGGATGGTGACCGTAGAGATGTCGAACGCGGCGGCGGTGGGTGAAGGCGTTATGTCGGTGTACTCGTGGAGCTCTGCCGGGAGCGCTCCACGGGTCTTGAGCGTTGCGAGTGGTGTCTTCGGGGCCACTGAAGGCATGCCGGTTGCTTGGGCAGCTGTTGAGGTGAGCGGTGCGGTGTCGAGCGTTCGTGTGCGCTTCGCCGATGGGGCAGTTGACCAGATGCAGCCAGTCGACCACGTTGCGGTGCTGGTTGGAAGGTGGTCCGGCGCCGGGAGCGGCGCCAACGGGCTCTCCCCGGTGAACGGAACGGTGCAGCTGCTCGACACTGCCGGCAAGGTGGTCGGCGCCCGGTCGCTTGCGTTTACGCCGCAGTCAGGAACGCCATCTGGCGTCTCTACCGGGCCTGTGGTCGTCTGCCCGCTGCAGACGGTGCGGCCGCCTCTTACCTCGCATCCCGCACTGCCTACGGGCTCGATTCCTGGAGTGCGTGCGGGTTCGTAGCCGGGGACGGCGCGCCTGACGCCTGCGTGTGTTGAATGGCGGGCTTGGCAGCGCTTCGCAGTGCGCCAGCATGATCGACTCATGATCGCAACACTGTTTTTACGTTCGGTTCACATTGGCGGCGTATCCTTGATGGCATGGCCAGTTACGTTGTGCGCATCTGGCTCCCAGACCGGCCGGGGGCGTTGGGAGCGGTTGCAAGTCGTGTGGGCGCAGTCGGCGGGGACGTGGTTGGGATCGAGATCCTTGAAAGGGGAGCTGGGCACGCAGTTGACGACGTGCGCGTGGAGTTGCCGGGCGACGACCTGGTGCCGTTGCTGCTGGAGGAGATACATGAGGTCGACGGGGTGCGGGTGGAGAGCATCTCGGCCGCGTCCACAACGCCTCGTGATGCGCGCCTCGTGATCCTGGAAGCCGCTTATGCGATCATGAGCCAGGGTGACTTCTCCGGCGTGCTCGAGGAGCTGGTGGCGGGCGCCAGGGAGTTGCTCGAGTGCGATTGGATTGCCGTGGTCGCATGCGATCGCGATGAAATCGTCGCTCACGTGGGTGATCTTCCAGCTCGCGAGTGGCTCGAAGCCTTCGCAATGGGTGCGAGCGCCTCTGCGGAGGCGGAGGTGGCGCCTTCGGGCTTCGGCCGGAGCCCCGAGGGTCTCGCCTGGGCTCTGCTCGTCCGCACTCGCCACATGGTGGTGGGTGGGCGTGACGAGAGACCGTTCCTCTTCCGGGAGGCTCAAGTGCTTGACGGGCTCGCTTGCATAGCTGATCATCGACTGTCTGCACCCCGGGCGTACGGAGGGATCCTCGAGGACGATCTGAGCGTCGATGGTGCACTTGCAGCTGGGGCGGCTGCCGGCGTGTCGGCAGAGAGCAGGACGGACGCGCAGCTTCTCGGGTTCGGCTAACCGCCGTGGCTGCCAGCGCTAACCGCCGTGGTCACCGGTAGAGGCCGCGCCGCCAGTAGAGGAGGCGTCGCTGACGGCCCACCCGCGTGAGCGGTCCACCGCTCTCAGCCACTTGTCGTAGGCCGCGTTAGCATCGTCTGGGGCGCCTGATGGCGTGGCCTCGCCGCCGGGCTGCCACAGGGCCTCGAGGTCATCGAGGGAGCCCCACACGCCTTCGGCTAGGCCGGCGAGCCACGCTGCGCCAAGGGCTGTTGTCTCGGTGACGCGCGCACGCGCAACGGTCGTGCGGAGCTGGTCGGCCTGGAGCTGAAGCAGTAGCTCCACAGCGGAGGCGCCGCCGTCGACTCGTAGCTGCGAGATCGCTTGCGAGGATGCGGAGCTCATCTTATCTATCACGTCGCGGGTCTGGTAAGCGATCGATTCGATCACGGCTCGGGCAACATGCGCCCCCTTGGTGCTTCTTGACAGCCCGACTATGGTCCCACGTGCATACGGGTCCCACCAGGGGCTGCCGAGCCCGGCAAAGGCCGGGACGACGTAGACGCCGCCTGTATCGGGCGCCGAGGAGGCGAGCGCAGCTATCTCGGATGCTTCGGTGATGATGCCGAGGCCGTCACGGAGCCATTGGATCGCGGCGCCACTGGCGAAGATGGCACCCTCGAGCGCGTAGGCAACGCTTCCTCCCACCGTGCCCGCGGTCGCAGGCCCAGGCCCCGCAGGGCCTGTTGTTCTAGGGCCCGAGCTGGTCCGTGGTCCGCCTCCTGCGTCCCCGAGGTCCCATGCCACCGTCGTGAGGAGACCATCCACCGGATCAGGGCATCTCCGGCCAATGTTCATCAGCACGAAGCTGCCCGTACCATGGGTGGCTTTCACCATCCCCGGGTGGAAACATGCCTGGCCGAAGAGCGCGGCCTGCTGGTCGCCGGCGATTCCGCTGATGGGGACGCCGGCGAGGTCACCGAGAGCGTTGGGTCCGATGACGCCGAAGCGACCGGCTGACGGGAGGATGCTCGCCAGCGTGTTCACGGGCGCTCCGAACAGGTCGCAGAGCTCTTCGGACCAACGAAGGGAGGAGATGTCGCACAGGAGGGTGCGGCTGGCGTTCGTGGCGTCGGTGGCGTGGATGCCGCCGGAGGCGCCGCCCGTGAGGTTCCAAAGGATCCACGAGTCAACGGTGCCGATCGCGAGGTCGCCTCCGGCTGCGCTGACAGCTTCCGACGCGCTCTGCTGCTCCGGCGTCATGCTCCGCTCTGGCGACCGGGCCGAGCCGTGCGGAGGACCGCCGAGGAGCCACTCTATCTTCGTTGCGGAGAAGTAAGGGTCGAGCACGAGGCCCGTGGCGGATCGGATCATGGGGAGGTGTCCGAGCTCGGTGAGCTCGTCGCAACGCTCGGCTGTGCGGCGATCCTGCCACACTATTGCGCGGTGAACCGGCCTGGCAGTGCGCCGGTTCCACGCGATGATGGTCTCACGCTGGTTCGTGATCCCGACGCACGCCACAGGCTCGTCGCTGCCCCGGCGGACAGCAGCGACCGTCTCTTGAACGCCCCTCCAGATCTCCTCGGGGTCGTGCTCGATCCAGCCTGGCCGGGGGTAGTGCTGCGTGATCTCACGGTAGGAGATGGCGCGGCTTGCTCCATGCTCGTCGACCGCCATCGCGCGCACGCCGGTGGTTCCCGCATCTATAGCTATGACGATGCCCACAGCCGCAAGCTAGCACGCTGCCTTTTCTTGCGGGTGGTCGTTCACCAGGAGAAATTTTGGCCGGAAATCGTTGACGGCGAGGGAACTACGGTGGTGTAATGAACACATCATCTAGACGTGCCTCTAGCATGACACCCAATATATTGTGGTCATGTAGAGAGGTTGGCAGCGTGAGGAGGGTATTGAAAATATCATGGCAATAGTTTCAGAGCAGCTTTCGAACGGGCATGCATCAGGTGACGACGACGCCCGGATCATACGGCGGCACTTCACGACTGAAGGCGTCGATCCGTATGACGAGGTGACCTGGGAGCGCAGAGATGCGCGCATCGTTAACTACCGCGATCAGACGGTCGCGTTCGAGCAGCTCGGGGTGGAGGCGCCGTCCACCTGGAGCATGAACGCCACCAATATCCTGGCGCAGAAGTACTTCCGCGGCCCGCTCGGATCCCCAGAGAGGGAATGGTCGTTGCGCCAGGTGGCTGACCGGGTCGTGGACACGATCACGGCGTGGGGCGTAAAGGACGGGTACTTCGTCGACGTCGCCGAGGCCAGGGCTTTTTCGGATGAGCTGAAGCATCTCATCATCCACCAGAAGGCGGCGTTCAACTCACCCGTGTGGTTCAACATCGGGGTGCAAGGTGTTCCCCAGCAGGCGTCGGCATGCTTCATCCTTGCCGTGGACGACTCGATGGACGCGATATTGAACTGGTATGTCGAGGAGGGGACCATCTTCAAGGGAGGATCAGGTGCAGGAGTGAACCTGTCGCGGATCCGGTCGTCCCAGGAGCCGCTCAAGGGGGGTGGCACTGCATCAGGACCGGTCAGCTTCATGCGCGGCGCGGATGCGTCTGCGGGCACGATCAAGTCCGGGGGAAAGACCCGCAGGGCAGCGAAGATGGTCATCCTGGACGCCGACCACCCCGACATCATCGACTTCATCTGGTGCAAGGCGATCGAAGAGCGAAAGGCGAGGGTGCTGTCGGCTGCCGGGTTCGACATGGATCTCGACGGAGACGCGAGCTTCTCGGTCCAGTACCAGAACGCCAACAACTCCGTCCGCGTCACCGATGATCTCATGCGGGCGGTCATCGCCGATGAGGAGTGGGCCCTCACCTCCCGGACCACTGGGCAGGTCGTAGAGACGCTAAGGGCCCGCGACCTCTTCCGCGAGATCGCCCAGGCCGCGTGGGAGTGCGCAGATCCGGGCATACAGTTCGACACGACCATCAACCGCTGGCATACCACCCCGAACGCAGGGCGGATCAGCGCGAGCAACCCTTGCAGCGAGTACATGCACATTGACAATTCTGCGTGCAATCTCGCGAGCCTGAACCTGATGGCCTTCCTTGACGACGACGGTTCGATAGACGTCAAAGGGTTCACCTCGGCAGTCACAGCGCTCTTCATGGCTCAGGAGATACTGGTCGGCAACGCTGACTATCCGACCGAGAGGATCGCAGCCAACTCTCGACAGTTCCGTGAGCTCGGCATCGGCTACGCGAACCTCGGAGCCTTGCTGATGGCCGAGGGCCTTCCGTACGACTCCGACGAGGGCCGGGCATGGGCAGCAGCGATCACAGCGCTGATGACCGGTCAGGCCTACGCGACCTCTGCGAGGATAGCCGCCCGGATGGGTCCGTTCGCCGGCTATCGCGAGAGCTCGGAGGCGATGATCGGCGTGCTGAAGATGCATGCGGCAGCCCTCGACGACATCGACGCGACGCTGGTCGACCCCGGGCTCCTCTCCGCAGCCCGTGGCGCGTGGGACGCGGCGGTGGAGGGATGTGAGCGCCACGGGGTCCGCAACTCCCAGGCGAGCGTACTGGCCCCGACCGGCACCATAGGACTCCTCATGGACTGCGATACGACCGGCGTGGAGCCGGACCTGGGTCTGGTGAAGATGAAGAAGCTGGTCGGCGGGGGGACCATGTCGATAGTGAACCAGACGGTGCCGAGGGCCCTGAAGCGCCTTGGCTACCCACCCGATCAGGTGGAGCAGATAGTCGCGTACATCAACGAGCATGGCACGGCGCTTGGCGCTGCACACCTACGTGATGAGCACTTGGGTGTATTGGCCTGCTCGATGGGCGACAACGTGATCCACTACATGGGCCATGTGAGGATGATGGCGGCAGTGCAGCCATTTATAAGCGGGGCGATCTCGAAGACGATCAACATGCCCGAGAGCTCGACCACCGAGGAGATCGAGCAAGCTTTCATGGAGGCATGGAAGCTCGGGATCAAGGCTCTTGCGATCTATCGAGACAACTGCAAGGTCGCCCAGCCGCTGTCGACGTCCAAGGCTGTTACGGCTTCTCCAGATGTCTCCGGAACTGGGACCGGCTCGGGATCTGGGACCGGCTCGGGAACGGATCTGGAGCGAAAGGTCGCCGAGCTGGAAGAGGCCCTGCAGCGCCATACAGTCGTCGTGAAACAGCCGGTCCGGGAGCGCCTGCCGAGAAAGCGGCGGTCCAACACCTTCGCATTCCGCGTGGCGGACTGTGAAGGGTACGTTACCGTCGGCGAGTACGAGGACGGCCGGCCTGGCGAAGTCTTCATGAAGGTCTCCAAGCAGGGATCCACGCTTGCCGGCGTCATGGACGCGTTCTCGATCGCGGTGAGCTTGGGCCTCCAGCACGGGGTCCCGCTAGCCACCTTTGTACGCAAGTACACGAACATGCGCTTCGAGCCCGCCGGCATCACCGACGACTCCGAGCTGAGGATCGCAGCGAGCCTGGTCGATTACATCTTCCGGAGGCTAGCTGTCGACTACCTCGTCTACGAGGATCGGAGGGATCTCGGCGTGCTCACCACCGGAGAGAGGATCCAGCAGACGCTTCCAGGGATGGAGGATCTCGCGCCACCGCCCGGATCGGAGCTCCTGGCGGGACCGACCTCGGGATTGTCGTCTGGAGCCGGCTTCGATTTGGGCTCAGGCTTGGGCTCAGCCTCGGGTGACGTCGGGTTCAGTGAGGCTCGTGCAGGCGGCTCGGGTGCGTCCGGCTTTCCGCTGGAGCGCATGGAGGCTCGTGACGCTCCCTACTGTTACCAGTGCGGCATGGCGATGCAGCGGTCGGGCTCCTGCTATGTCTGTGCGAGTTGCGGCACGACGAGCGGATGCTCGTGAGCAGAGCCGCGGAGAGCCGCTGACGTCACGCCAGCAGCGGGGGCCGCTGGCAGTAGCAGGGGCCGCTGACAGTAGCAGGGGCCGCTGACGTCACGGCAGCTGCCTCGAGCGAGAGTGGGTAGCGCAGTTGCGAAACTGCTCCACTCGCTCGCTCTCACTCTCACTCACTTGACACTGGCGCGGTAATGTAGCAATGTCCAAGAAGGTGCAAGGAGGTATGTTCGCACTGCAGGCGCATCCTGTAGTGGATCGCGCGCAGTGTGCGGGCAGGACGGTGAGGAGGACAGGTGAGGTGGACGTTGTGACACGGTTTGTTGGTCGAGTTGTTGGCCGAGCTTGCGGGCTTATCAAGGCCCCACTTGTGTGGGGCGCCGGACGAGAAATCAGTGGCGAGCGCACGGCGCGCCGCTTGCTGGCAGTTTCGCGAAGGGAAGACGAACGAAGTGAGTACGTCCGCACCGTGACGCAGCCGAGATGGCTTATCGCGGTGCTCGCCGGGGTTGCGGCCGGAGGGCTGGTGCTGGCCAGCTGTTCAACGAGCGTGTCCAGCTCTCGCCCCAAGTCCACATCCCGACATTCCTCGCCGCCGCCTGCTGCATCCTCGAAGAACGCGTCGTCTAGAGCTTCTGGCGCCAATCGCGCAGGTGCAAGTGGAGGTGCGGGTGGGACGCTTGGCCAGCAGTCGGCTGCGGCATCAGGTACGTCCTCCTGTAAGGCTACGATCGCCGCGGAGCTGAACGACCTCGTCTCGCGTCCGTCAGCATTTGTAGCCCTCGGGTCGCAGCCGGGGAAGCCGGTAAGCCCAGCCGTGGGTGAGCCGAGCGCATATGCACTTGGAAAGGCGATGGGCGAGGCGGCTGGCGCTCTGGGATCATTTGGGCTCGCTGGCGTCTGCGGGATCGTGACGACTTCCTACCTGGCACGAGTGATCACGCTGGACGTATCGTTTGGAGCGTTTGGCATTCAGCCGCCAGGTGGGCCACCCTCCAGCTCGGGTGCTGGCAGTTCAACTCCCCAGGGACCATCTTCTCTGGCACAAGCGGCGGCCCGTCTCGAGCACATTGTGGCAAGACTCACCGCGGCTCAACGCGCCCAGTTTGTCGATGGGTTGCTGCACGGGCAGAAGCAGCCGGGGTCCTTACCGGAGACCGTCACCTCTGTCACCGTTCAGACGGTGAGTTCCACTGCGAACGAGGTGAAGATGAACGTGACCACTAACTTGTCCGAGCAGGGTGGTACTGGCAACTCCTCGGAGCAGGTGACGGCGTGGAAGATTGGCGGGCGCTGGTACGCGAGCTCCTTTCACT
>JAJYWA010000089.1 GCA_021791755.1 Actinomycetes bacterium
AGGGAACAGCGGCCGTCCGTCGAAGCGAAGTAGCTTCTCTTTCACCATCCGGCGCATGAGGTCCGTAGTATCGATCTCGCCCGACGCAGAGCGCCGCCGCCCCTCGAAGCGGTCAGCGTCCAAGAGAGCCAGGAACAGCTGGAAGTCCTCGTCCTTGCCGGCATGCGGGGTGGCGGTGAGCAGCAGCAGGTGCCGGGTGGTCGACGACAGCAGCTTGCCGAGGCGGTATCGGCGGGTCTCGCGCACCTCGTCACCCTCGTAATGGGCAGACATGCGGTGTGCCTCGTCGACGACGACGAGATCCCAATCCGTGGCCTCCAGACGGGCACAGATGTCATCGTTGCGCGACAGGTGGTCGAGCCGTGCGATGACAAGATCAGCTTCAGTGAGCGGGTTGCCGGTGTGGCTCGCCTCGATGGCGTCACGGGTCAAGATCGTAAAGTCGAGGCCGAACTTCTCTACCAGCTCGTCCTGCCACTGGGCGACCAGCCCTCCCGGCGCGACCACGAGGCAGCGTGCCACATCGGAGCGCAGGAGCAGCTCTTTGATGTAGAGCCCGGCCATGATCGTCTTGCCGGCTCCGGGGTCATCGGCGAGCACGAAGCGCAGCGGCTGGCGGGGGAGCAGCTCACCGTATACGGCCCGGATCTGGTGCGGGAGCGGCTCGACCAGGGAAAGGTGGACGGCGAGGAGGGGATCGAAGAGGTGGGCCAGGCGGATACGGCGTGCTTCCGAGACCAGGATGAACATCTCGCCGTCTGCGTCGAAACCCCAGCGCGAGCCGGCGCTGCGGATCGAGAGCGCCGCCTCATCGGATCGGTAGAGGAGGCGTTCGCCGACCCGGCCCTCGGGGTCGCGGTAGGTGAGGGTCACCGCTAAGGCGCCGTGCCAGGCGAGCGCAACGGACGTCACATCCTTGGCAGGGACGACACCGCCAATCACCGCGCCGGGAACGAGATCCTCAAGGCGAGGACTCATGGTCTCCACGCTTCGCGTTGAACCTGCTCAGGAGGCAATGGCAAGGCATCGGCTAAATGGTAACAGGCGCCTCTTACAGTTACACCGGTTGGCGACACGGTTCGATCCAGGGAGCACGCTGGCGCTCTAGCACAGCCGCATTCCAAAGCTGCAGAAGTTCCGATACTCTTCCCGATCCTCTTCCGACTGACATACAAGCAGGGCATAAGTGCTCTGGCCCATAATTTCGGGCCTCCCGGCATAGATGTGGGTCAGGGACCCGAGCCCCGGCGTCGTTCATGCGGGAGGACGTGCTCGATGGGTCCGAGGGTGAACATGATCAGCGCGAGCGCAACGGGGGGTTCATCGACTTCGTGCAACCAAAGGCACACCGGCCAGTGCGCTGAAATCCACTGTTGCGGGTCCCGGACGGCCGAAGGGATCTTGCCGACCGCCGCGTACCCCCCATCCGGTGATCAAGAAGGGCGCTTTGGCTCGTGGCGTAGGTTCTAACGCAAGCTAAAAGGCTCGAGATTTGCTTGGAAGTTTGCTGGACTAATGTACGTGGCGCGCAACAGGCCGGACCCACTCGGGCAGCGTAAGCGGGAGGGGCTGGGCTAATCACTCAGGCCGTAGTGGGCAGCGGTATCGGCGATGGGTGCGTCGAGGCCTTCGCTGACGTCGATGCCCGCGGGAAGAGGCGGCTGGACCCGGCGAAGGCAAGGGCGACGCCGTCCTGACGTCGTTGTTGTTGTTGAAGACACTGACCGGCCAACGCCAGACTGCGGTACTTGTCGGGGCGGGTACTTGTCGGGGCGAGTCCGCAGGGGCCGGCCATCAAGTATGATGATTGGTATGACACCCAATGCCAAGATCGCCGTTAGCCTGCCTTCTCCCCTCGTTGACGCCGCACGGGCTGCCGTCGCCGAAGGACGGGCTCCCAACGTCTCCGCCTATGTTGCCCACGCGCTCGAAGAGCAAGTCAAACTCGATGACCTTGACGCGCTGCTCGAGGAACTGCTCCTGGAGAGTGGCGGTCCCCTGACCGACTCCGAGCGCGCCCAGATCGACAGCGAGGCCGGATGGCGATAGGGATCACTCTTGACGCCGGAGCGTTGGTCGCGTTCGAGCGGGTCCAACGCCGGGCAGTCGCGCTCGTCGCTCGTGCCCGAGAACGCGGCGAACAGCTGTGTATTCCCGCTGGCGTTGTCGCTCAGGTGTGGCGGGACGGGCGACGCCAAGCGAACCTCGCCCGGCTGCTCGGATCGGACTCCTGTGACATCGTGGCTTTGGATGACCGTGGAGCTCGTGCTGCCGGGCAGCTCCTGGGTGTCTCAGGTAGCCACGACGTGATCGACGCCACGGTGGTCCTCTGTGCTCGGTCCCACAACAATCGGATCGCCACGAGCGACCCCGACGACATGCGTCGCCTCGACCCACGCGCCGAGCTCTTGGTCGTGTGATCGGAGCTGACCGTGATCCTCCAGAGCCCTAGCGCCTCCGCGCTACGTCTTTCGAGACGTGGCGGCGCTTGCCGGTCTCCGGGTCGTAGCCGAGGGGGAGCCGTCGCTCTTAGACCCTCCCGATGCACCTCGCGCTTGGATCAACGCATATTGGCGTCGTAGCCATGGGATTGGTGATATCTCGGTGGAGCCCGGTCCCGGACGGCGCGTCGATACAGATCAGGGCTACGCTCGTTGCTCACGGCCCTGCACGCTCGCCGGGAACCGTTGGCCTGAGCTGGGCGGACGTGGTTTTCGGCATCCACAGAACACAGGTGTCGGCTATCCTTTTCTCGTGGCGAGCAATGAGTGGCGCCGCTCTCGGAGAGCGTTCGGTGAAGCAGCCAGGTGGTTCGCTCGCAGCACCGCAGCAGGGCAAGGTCGCTGGGACGAGCTGGCCTTGGGCGAGTGGACTGTCCGCGACCTCGTCGGTCACACGAGCCGGGCCATATTGACCGTCGAGGCCTATCTTGGCATGCCTGCGTCTGTGGTCGAGGTGACATCCCCGGTCGACTACTTCCGCCTCGTCCTCGCTTCCACTGGCGCGCCTGGAGCGGTTGCCCAGCGCGGCCGCGACGCTGGCGCCGCATTGGGGGCGGATCCGCCGAGCGCGGTTGGCGAGATTGCCGAGCGAGTGCTCGCCAGGGTCCATAGCGCAAGCGGCGACGAGATGTTGACCACTCCGGTCGGCGGCATGCGTTTGGCAGACTACCTGCCCACACGCACCTTCGAGCTCACGGTCCACACCTGCGACCTGGCCGTCGCCCTCGACGCACCGCTCGACGCGCCAGCAGTGGCCACCGCACAGTCCCTCGAATTGGTGGGAGAGCTCGCATCGCGCTCCGGGCTGGCCGCTCCCCTGCTGCTCGCCGCAACCGGACGCAGGCCGCTCCCCGCGGGGTTCAGCGTACTGTGACCACCTGCACAGGCGAACCCGTAACCGCCTCCGCAGGCGGACCTGTAGTCACCTGCACAGGCGGAGCTCACACGGGTTCACTGATTGCTTGCCACAGGTCAGCATCTCGCACCGATGACCGACGCCTGAGACACCATGGCACGTTCATGCAGCACCCAGAGCCTGACCCAGCGGTGGGCTCTCTCGGCTAGAACTAGGCAGCTCAAGAGCCCTTAGCCGGCCTCGCAGCGCCCGAGCCCACCTCCTCCTTGCTAGCCCCGGCCTCGAAGCCACCCGGAGCCAGCCGTCCTCGAAGCCGCCCGGAGCTAGCCAGCTAGCCCGAGCTTGCCCGAAGCAAGGTCCTCTGCCATGGCCCAACCCGAGACGACGAGCGTGTCCCCGTTCGATAGATCGAGCCCCTCGAAGAGCTTCGCGACGCCCGGGGGACCGGAGGCCGCTGAGGGCTTCGACGGTGTGAAGTCGAGCACGCCGGCGAGCGACCCATCACCTTTCAGCTGGAAGGTCCTGTCATCTATGCGGCCTTCTGCTCCAAAGCGCTTCGCCAGGCGGCGGCCCCATGCTCGCTCCTCGCCGGAGGCCTTGTGGTCTGGCCGCGGGACGACGTCCTCCAAGTCGGCGAAGATCTCGTAGGCTCCGGCACTCTGCAGGCGGGTGCCCACGAGGACGTCCTCGTCCGGGAAGGCGAGTAGCGCCCGGTGGTACTGGTCTCCCATCAGCAACCCCAAGGCCGCATCGGAACCAGGACCCGGAGCCACAGAAGCCACTCCCACGAGCAGCGACGGGGTTCCCCCGATCCTCTCCAGGGTGCAGAACGAGAAGGCGACCAACCCCATGCCCTCGCGGACCTGCGTCACCAGCACCCACTCCTCTCTCTGCTTGGAGAGGAAACCGACATCGAAGACGCACGATCCAGCGGCGCAGAGGTCAGCCATCTCAGCCAGCTCCGCATCTCCGAGTGCGGTGCTGTCCTTGGTCAATGCCTCTAGAGACATGTTGGTCGCACCCCTCGTCGATACTCCCTTGCCGATAACCCGTTCATCAAAGCCAGCCAGCTAACATCTCTCAAGCGCACCTGCGGCGCAATGCTCATGTGCCGCACCTATACCCACCCATCGCTTCCAGATTAGCCGATCTTCCCTGCCGACTTCCAAGCGCAGGCCAGACGAGCCGACCAGCAGCCAGCAACGCGTCAGGCGACGATGGCCTTCGGACCGAGAAGCACTCGCAGCTCACCGATGAGGCTTCCTCGATCATCCACACTGAAGTTGCCGGGCAGCCGGAGGACTTTGCTCCCGAGATGCAGGTACACGCTCGAGGCGCCCGGATGCTCCAGGAGCAGCTGCTTGAGCTTGTCGACCGTCGAGCCGGTCAAAGCGCCCACCGGCACGTTGAGATGAAGCTCCGTGCTGCTCGATGCAGACAGCTCCGGCCGCGCTATCTCCAGACAGATCAGCTTTATCTCGTCCTCACGAACGTCGAGCCTGCCCTTCACGCACACAACCGCGTCCTCGGCCAATAATCCCCCATACTCACCAGCCGCCTTCGGGAAGGCAATGACCTCGATCGATGCATCGACGTCCTCGAGCGTGAACGTGAGCATCTGGTCCCCGCGCCGTGTCGTCCTGCGCACCAGGTTGGTAGCCACCCCGCCCAAGGTCTTGACCACCGTCTCGCGCCCCTCCGGACCCGACCCGCTGGCCAGCTCCTTCAGCTCTGCGACGCCACAGTCGGTTATGCGCCGCAGCTCGGCCTCGATCCCCGTGAGGGGATGATCGCTCACGTAGAGGCCAAGGAACTCCTTCTCGAACGCTATTCGCTGGGACTTGTCGAGCTCCTCGTCGGGGATCGGAACCCGCGAACCCCCGATGCCATGATCTGAGCTCGCGGCCTCGCCAGGCCCCAGTCCGTCCAGGCTGCCAAAAAGCGTGTCGATGCCGAGCTGGGCCTCCCTGCGCCTCGCCAGCGTACGATCGACGATCTCCTCGAACACCTTGAGGAGGCCGGTGCGGGAGCAGCCCAACGAGTCGAACGCCCCGGACTTGATGAGAGCCTCCAGCGCGCGCTTGTTCAGCACCATCGGATCTACCCGATCGCAGAAGTCATAGAAGTCCTTGAACCAGCCGTGCTCCTTGCGCTCCTGCATCACCAGCGACACGAGCCCCTCTCCTACGTTGCGCACTCCCGCGAGGCCGAAGACGATGGCGCCCGGCGTCCCGGCTGCCACACCCTTGCCGTTGCGAGAAGGCCCAGGAGGAAGACCCTCGTCCTCGTCACCGCCGGGGGGCGATCCTCCCTGTTCAGGGCGCCGTGGCGTGAAGTCAGACGCCGAGAGGTTCACGTCGGGAACGAGGACGTTTATGCCGAGCCTCCTGCACTCGGCAAGGTAGACCGCCGTCTTGTCCTTGTCGCCCTTGACCGAGGTCAAGAGGGCAGCCATGTACTCCACCGGGTAGTTCGCCTTGAGCCAGGCCGTCTGGTAAGCGACGATCCCGTAGCCGTAGGAGTGGCTCTTGTTGAACGCGTAGTCGGCAAACGGCTCGATGATGTCGAACAACGAAGTGCCGATCTCGGCGCCGTAGCCGCGGTTCACGCACCCCGCGACGAACTTCTCGCGCTCGGCGGCGATGAGCCGGCGGTCCTTCTTGCCGCATGCCTTTCGAAGGTTGTCGGCTTCTTCCAGGGTGTAGCCCGCAAACTGCTGGGCGACCCTCATCACGGACTCCTGGTAGATCATGAGCCCGTAGGTGTCCTTCAATATCTCTTCGAGATCCGGGTGAAGGTACGTGACCTGCTGGCGAGCGTTCTTGCGGTCCGCGTAGTCGCGGTGCATGTTCTTCGCCATCGGGCCCGGACGGTAGAGAGCCACCAGGGCCGCGACGTCATCTATCGAGGTTGGAACGAGCGAGCGCATCAACGACCTCATCCCAGAGCCCTCCAGCTGGAACACTCCAACGGTGTCACCTCGCTGGAGCATCTCGAACGTACAGCTGTCCTCGAGGTCCACGCGGTCGATGTCCGGCCTCGTTCCGGCCGACTCCTCGATCAGGTCCAGTGCTCGCTCGATCAACGAGAGTGTGCGCAGGCCCAGGAAGTCCATCTTCAGCAGGCCCAGGGCTTCGACGCCGTGCATCTCGTACTGGGTCACGACCGGAGCCTCTTGTGGATCTGCTCCAGCCTCTGGCTTTCTCTGGACAGGCAGGTACTCCGTCAGCGGCTCTTTGGTTATGACCACCGCTGCGGCGTGAATACCGTCCTGGCGCCTCAAGCCCTCGAGCCCCCTTGCGACGTCGGTGATGCGGCGCACGTCCGGATCCGACTCGCACATCTCGCGCAGCCCCTGCGCGGCATCAAAGCCCTCGGCGTGCTCCTCGGTTCGCTCCAGGCACGCGTACAGCGGCGTGTCCCGGCCCATCACCAACGGAGGCATCGCCTTCGCGATCCGGTCGCCCATCGAGTACGGGTAGCCGAGCACTCTCGCCGCGTCGCGGACAGCCGCCCGGGCCTTGATGGTGGAGAAGGTAACTATCTGCGCAACGTGGTCCCATCCATATCGCTCGGAGGCGTAACGGATCATCTCCGAGCGATAGCGCTCGTCGAAGTCCATGTCGATGTCGGGCATCTGCTTGCGGCCAGGATTGAGGAAGCGCTCGAACAGCAACCCGTAGCGGATCGGATCAAGATCGACTATCCCGAGGCAGTAGGCGACACAGCAGCCGGCCGCAGAACCGCGTCCCGGCCCGACCCTGATGCCGCTGGAGCGAGCGTGGCGAATCAGGTCCCAGACCACGAGAAAGTAAGGGGAGAACCCCATGGACGCTATGACGCTCAACTCGTAGTCGATGCGCTCGACGACCTTCGCAGCCAGCGGCACGCCGTACTTTCGCTCGGCCCCTTCCATCGTCAGCCTCCGGAGGAAGATCTTCGCCCCCTCCTCGTAGCCGAGAGATCTCAGCTCCTCGGGCAGCGGGGGCTCCGGCAGGCTCTCGCGGCCGAGCTCGATCTCGACCTTGCAGCGCTCCGCTATCTGAAGCGTGGCGTCGCACGCTTCCGGGAAGTCCGCGAACAGCTCTCGCATCTCGGCCGCCGACTTGAGGTAGTGCTCCTCGCCGTCGAACTTGAAACGCTTGGGGTCGTCGAGGGTCGCCCCGGTCTGAACGCACAACATGGCGTCATGTGCGATGGCGTCTTCGCGGCGGGTGTAGTGGCTGTCGTTGGTAGCGAGGAGCGGAGCGCCGATCCGATGTGCAATTCGCACCAGGTCTGGATTGGTGCGGCGCTGGCTCGCGATTCCATGGTCCTGGATCTCGATGAAGAAGCTCTCTGCGCCGAATATCTCCTGGAGGCGCCCGGCGGTCTTCTCCGCAGCCTCGTAGTCGCCTTTCAAGAGTGCTTGGAGGACCAGCCCGCCCAGGCAGCCACTCGTCGCCACAACCCCCTCGTGGTAGCGCTGGAGCAGATCCCAGTCGACCCGGGGCTTGTAGTAATAGCCCTCCAGGAAGGCAGCGCTCGAGAGCTTCATGAGGTTCCGGTACCCCTGGTCGTTCTCGGCCATCAGCGTCAGGTGGTAGTAGAGCTTCTCCCCGCTGCCGACGTCGCCGCCGGTATCGTCAACCCTCCCCCTGCGCACCGGCCGCTCCAGGCGGCTTTCAGCAGCCATGTACGCCTCGAATCCGATGACCGGCGTTATCCCGGCATCGCGACATGCTTTGTGAAAATCGAGAACGCCGTACATGTTGCCGTGATCGGTGATGCCGAGCGCCGGCTGCATGTCAGCAGCCGCTGCATTGACGACGTCGCGGATCCGCGACGCCCCGTCCAGCATCGAGAACTCGGTGTGGGTGTGGAGGTGGACGAACGACCGCCGGCTCATCGCGCTCGTCAGAGGTATGTTCCGGGACGCTCCGACATGCCCCCGGGGCTCGCTGCCGTGCCGCCTGCTCGCTCCGGGCCTCCGCCCGGCGCGGGGAGAACACGCCGCTGCATCTCCTCGAGCTGGGAGTGGGCGGCGACCTGCTGCGCAAAGAGCGTCGCCTGGATGCCGTGGAACAGCCCTTCCAGCCATCCGACAAGCTGAGCCTGAGCGACACGGAGCTCGGCCTCCGAAGGCGTCGAGTCCTCATCGAAGGGGATGATCACCGTGTCGAGCTCTCTCGCAAGGTCCTCGGAAAGGCCCGACGCCAGCTCTCTCACAGAAATGTCGTAGATCTCCGCAAGCCTCGCCCGACCAGCTTCGTCCAGGGGGGCCTGGCGAACCTCCTCCAGGAGGCGCTTGACCATCGAGCCAATCCTCATCACCTTGCCCGGCCTGGCGACCACCTCCTCGGCGGCTATGTCCGAGCTAACCCGCTGGTCCCCTCCGGGAATGTCTTCGACCGGTTCGGCCGACGTCACGACCACCGATCCGGCTTCCAGCTCCGCCGGTTTGTCGCGATCTCCGGCACTCTCCGAGCTCCAGCGGTCATCGGAGGCTCCCCCGTCACCGTCGCTGCCACTGCCGCTTCCACCGGTCCTATTGGAATCACTCATCACATGCTCGACCATACCGCGAAGCCGGTCCGGCTTGGAGCCTTGCCCAGCGCAACGTCGCACTGCATACGTGTCCGCTCTGCCAGGTGACACGTGTCAGCTCTGCCAGGTAAGCAGCGGGACCAGCATCTCTGCGGAGGTCAGCGATCCATGCCTACCAACCTGCGTGATCTCTGCGGTGTGCGCCGGATCGAGGAATGCCACCGGCTCACGAGCAGCCAGCGCGACGTCGCCGAGACGGGCCAGCACCTCATCTGACGGATCCCCGCCCAGCCAGCCCTGATCTACGACCTCCTGGAGGCTCCGTACCCACGCAAGGTCGCCAACAGAGCTCACGGCTGCGCCGAGAAGGTCCTCCTCATGACCCTTCCTCGCATGAAGCCATCGAAACCGTCCCTCTCCGGAGAGCAGCGACACGTGCTCCATGACATCTGCGTCCAGCACGACCACCCTGTCGCCTACCGACACCTGCCCGTGGTCGGAGATGACCACCAGCGAGCAACCCGAAGGGAGCCGGTTGAGGATCGCCTCGACGATCTGGTCAGCCGCTCCGAGCTCTGCCTCATAGTGCTCCTCGAGCCCCCACTCGTGAGCAACCTTGTCCAAGCCGTCGTAGTAGACGCACACCAGCGGCTCGCCTGCGGCAAGCAGCTTCGACACCTCGACCAGCAGCGTTGACGCCAGACGCCAACCTCTGAGCCGGGCGCCCCCGAGGTGGGCTGCGGTAAAGCCGGTTCCCATGAACTCCGTCCTCGTCACCACCGGGACGCTGCGGCCGAGGAAGGCCGGGTGCGGCTGGAACACCGCCGGTCTCAGGGAGCCCCTGGCATCGCCTGCGCCGGTCTGCCACTTCAAGACGTTGAGCACCTCCGAGCCGCCGACATGCAGACGGTAGCCGACGAGGCCGTGATCGCCCGGGGCAAGACCCGTGGTGATCGACGTCATGGCTGCTGCGGTTGTAGACGGCGCAACCGAGGTGATCGGCCTCCCGGTCCCGGCTGCAAGAGCCGGAACGAGCGTCCTGCGCTCCGACAGCTGCTCCCAGCCGAGACCGTCCAGAACGAGCAGGACTACCTGGTCCGCGCCGAGAACAGCCTCAGGGAACCAATCCGGGCAGGCGCTGGCGCCCCTCTCCCCCCTGTCAGCCCCCTCCACCCTGTCAGCCCTGTCAGCCCTCTCCACCAGCAGCGGCATGACGTTCGCGATGCAGCCGCCATCGTACGCCGGCAGCACAGGTCCAACGGCACCGCTCGCTACGCCACCGGCAATACCGCTCGCGAGGATGCTCGTGTCCGTTGCCTCGGTGACTTGCTGCACACCAAGACTCTACCTCCCTACCCTCGCGGTCGCTGAACCAGTCCGGACATGATGCGAAGCCAGTTCCAGCGATTGAGTCGCCTCGAAGCGGCCTCAATATCGAGCGCTCGTTGCAGCTATCCTTAGCGTCCGACAGTGCCGCACCCGAGCGCGTTCGGCCATGACCTGCATCAGGATGCTTGCCGCCACGAAACCTCTCAATAGGTGAGCCTGTTGCACGAACCTCCGACCGATCTGCGAAGTCCCTGGTAGCGCGCGCGTTAAATCCACCACCTGACGAGGCGCGATGGCGACGATAGGGGCCATGGCCTACAACTTCGTCGCCCCAGAGCGCGACCAGCTCTACCTGCTGCCGCCGTCGCTCTCTGACTGGCTGCCTGAGGATCACCTCACCTGGTTCG
>JAJYWA010000008.1 GCA_021791755.1 Actinomycetes bacterium
TGATCTCGCCATGAGTGACTCCTCCCCGGCCCCCTTGGGCCCGCGCATGCCTGTCGACACTTGCGTCCTTACACGCTACTACGGCCCGAGTCGCGGCTCCAATGACGGCGAAAGGCGCCGTGAAAGTGACGGCGCACGGCGTCGTGGCACGGCGATAAACGAAACGCGATGGTGTTATGCCCTAGGGTGATCGCCTCGAGGCGTAGCGGCGCGCATGCTCGCTCGCAGCTCGAACGTTGCCTCCTCATCGACGGCGAGCGTGAGCTCCTCGAGGGAACCTTCGATCACGACGCCGTAGTCCCTGCGAGCGCCATCAATGCTGACGTACTCGTCGAGCACGTCAGACAGCACCGCTTCCGGGTCGCGATCGAGGGGATCGCCCCAGCCGCCACCACCGCCGTAGTCGTAGACGATCTTGTCTCCGGCGTCCATCGGGACCCATTCGGCGGTATGAGCCACGACGATCGGGGAGCTCGATTCGGCTCGCAGGGTGAGCTGGTTGGGCGCTCCTGGACGCCCGCCGGCAATACCGGGCATCGGGTAACGCATGCCGACGACGTAGGTGTAGATCTTGGAAGGCGTCTTGACCTCTTTTACGTAGTGGCTCCCACACAGGCCTCTCCACTGCCCTGCGCCGCCTGAGTCGGTACGGTAGTCCCTTCCCCAGATCACATGTGGATAGATGCTCTCGTTGATCTCGGCGGTTGCCTTCCACAGGTTCCCGAAGGAGGCGTTCTGAGCGCCCCAGGCGTCCATGCCTCTTGCGGCATTGCACCAGCCCGCGTAGACCTCGGTGGACGGGTCGATGAAGGGTTGTCCGGTGCGCGGGTCGACGCCGGAGATCGTCGTTGGTATGCCGGTCTTGTAGGTCTGGGGAACGCAACGGTCCGGCATCGCCTTTGACAAGGCGAGCGCTATCACCTCGCCGACATCGATCCCGGGGTGGTGAGTACCCGCGCTCACCGGCTTGCCAGGCATCGGATTGAGCACGCATCCCTTCGGCACGACGAGCTCGATGGAGTCGAAGAAGCCCTCGTTCTTCGGTATCGCAGGGTCCATCATCGACGCTATCTGCGCGACCGTGCATCCTCGGGTGTTGCCGAACGTCGACCACGCTTGGAGCTCCTGGCGATCGTCGGAGCCCGTGTAGTCGATTACCAGCCTCGTGCCATCGATTGTCACCTTGACGTGGATATGCACGTCGGGGTTGCCCAGCGGGTCATGGTCGACGTACGCGTCCGCTTCGTAGACGCCATCGGGCCACGCGGCGATCTCCTCGCAGAAGCGCTTGCTGGCGTAGTCGATCATGTAGTCGACGGATGCCTCGACCGCGTCGATGCCGTATCGCTCCACCATGCTGGTGAGCCGGCGAACGGCGGTCTCGGCCGCTCCGATCTGGGCCCGGAGATCGGCCATGTGGCCAGGCAAGCGATTGTTGGCCTGGAGCGCGTAGAGAACGTCCTTGCGCTCGACGCCCTGGTCGATGACCTTGAGCACGGGCCAGCGCGACCCTTCCCCCCATATGTCCGCCGCGGTCACATTGTACCCACCAGGCACGGCGCCGCCTGTGTCGCCGTGATGGCACTGGATGCTGGGTATGAGCACAAGACGCCCGCCAATGACCACCGGTGCGAAGACGTTGTAGTCTGGCAGGTGCCCCCCGCCGTGGTAAGGGTCGTTCGCAATGAAGACGTCTCCCTGGCGGAACTCCTCTACGCCGAGGAGGTCGAGCGCGAACCGCACGGGCAGTGTGGACGTCAGCATGAACTGGGGGATGCCGACACTGAGCGCGGCAAGGCGCCCGCGAGCGTCCAGCACCGTGGCGTTTCGCTCGTTCGATTGGTTCAGGATCGGCGTGATCGCGGTTCTGGAGACGTAGGTCGCCATCTCGAAGCAGACCGTCTCCATGAAGCCCCGCATGACCTCCGAGGTGACTGGATCATCTGCGGCTCCGTTCGAAAGGCGTCCCCGGCGGGCCGCCAGTGAGACTACATCAACGTCCATAGCCCTTCCTTTTCTCCTTCGATATCCCAGAAGCACCCTGCTGGCAGCATCGCGGTATCGTGCAATGCTCTACGCAAGTATACAATACCGCCGGCGCCTGGGTTGCGAGGGCATGCTGGCGAGGTTGGACGGTGATGTCTGCACGGTGATGGTTGGACGGCGATGTTTGACTGGCAGCGGTGTTGTCGGCTAACTTTGGGCCTGCATCCAGAGCTGATGGTGAGGGCGACTAGGAGGAGAAGTGGGACCTCAGGAGGGAAGTGTGATGCTTGAGAAGCTCGCGCGACTGCCGGGCGCACTTGGGAAGGCGATTGCCAGGCGGAGCGATCGGCGCGGCTCGCAGGCGTTCATAGCGCTTGGCGTCGTAGTGGGCATGCTCGCAGCGACGCTCGCGGCAGCGCTCGGGACAGCACAGCGAGCGAACTTGTTGAGTCTCCTGGACGGGCATGGCTGGCTTGGCAGCCGCAACGCCGGAGCGGTGCTCTTGGCCAACGGATCGACGGGCAAGGTGGACTTGCAACTTGACGTTGGTGGCGCTGTGGGCCATCACCTGAAGGTGCTTCAGGCTGGGACGAACGCCGTGTTGTGGGATGCGACTGCGGGGACGGTTGGCAGCCTGGACCTGACTGCCTTCAAGATCGAGAACGATCGGAAGGTTGGATCCAACGTCGACGTGGTAGACAGCGCGAACGCTGTGTTCATTATCAGGCACAAACAGGGAACCATAGAGGCGATGAGCCCGGTAACCGGCCGTGTTCTTGGCAACGTTGATCTGCACGGGCTCTTGACTGACGGGGTGGTCAACGCTACAGGTCGCCTGTGGACGCTGAACGCATCTGCCGGATCGCTTGTCTCTGCGACGGTCGCGGGGAGGCGCCTCCGGCTTGGCAAGGGTGCGAGGGTAGTGCCCAAGAGGACCGCGCTGGACCAGCTTGCTCTCTCACTGGTTGGGAACGCCCCCGCGGTGCTTGATACTCACAACGGGACGTTCGTTGTCGCTCCAGGTGGCGCCACCGGGTCGATGGTGAGCATCCCGTCTGTTGCCGGCCAGTCGACGGGCCTCGTCCTGATGCCGAACACCGTGGTTGGGGGAGCAGTGCCCATAGCTGAGTCTGGTAGCGGCCAGGTCGTTGTTGTGCACGTCTCGGGTGGCGGATCCGTCGTGTCGGCGAGCGCTCCAATCCAGCCTCCGGGGATCAATGCCGGCGACATGCTTGGTGTTCCCGAGGCGTATGGAGGAAGGATTTACGTTCCTGACCTGACCAGGCACTCCGTGGTGGTGCTCACTGATCAGGGAAGCGTTGCGGCGCCTCCGATCGAGCTTCCGTCACACCGGGGCGCTAGCGACGTGCACCTGTCGATCCAGGGTGGGTACCTCTGGGTGAACGAGCCCGGCGGCAACGAGGCGGTGGTGATCAACCCAGCAGGTCAGGCGCGCGTAGTCGCGAAGAGCAATCCAGCGGCGATCACGAACATCAAACCACCCCGGATCGTTCCTCCCCCCGTTACTCCTCCTCCTGTTGCTCCTGTTGCTCCCCGTCCCGTTCCCACGACCCCGGCTCGGACGGCGCCTGCGGTGGTGGTGCCGCCAAAGGCGCCGACTGCACCCACCAGCGTCACCGCCTCGGCAGGCAACAGCGCAGTCACCGTGATCTGGTCTGGCTCGGCAAGCGGGGGAAGTCGGATCACGGCGTACCATGTCGCGTGGAAGGTGGTCTCCGGCAAGGGCTCCGGTGGTGGGCGGGCTACGACAGCGTCGAGCCCGTACACGGTCAATGGACTGACCAATGGCACGACGTACTCCTTCACTGTGTCGGCGATCAATGCGGTTGGATCGAGCGCACCGTCGATGCCGGTGCAGGCGACGCCGTCGCGAGCAGTCCCGAGCTCGCCGACAAACGTCGCGGCGGTCTCCAACAATAACGGCACGATTGGCGTGAGCTGGAACGCAGCAAATGGCCAAGGGCATGGTATCTCCGGCTACCAGGTGCTGATCACCGACACGAGCGCTGGCTCGTCATCTACGGGCCAGACTGGGGGCACGCCGACGGTATCGGTCTCTGGCCACAACACGCAGGTGACCGTGAGCGCCACGAACGGTGGTGTTCAGTTGGGCCAGAGCTACACGTTCCAGGTCATTGCCACGAACAATCTCGGTAAGGCAAGTCTTCCCTCTGCAAGCTCGAGCGCTGTGACCGCGCAGGAGCCCCCGGGAGCGGTGACAGGGTTGGCCGTCACTCCGGATGGAACAGGACAGCTCTCCGCGGCGTGGACATGCGATCCGGTCGATCCAGCGTGCTCCGGCGGCAGCAATGTGACGAAGTTCCTCGTCGTGTTGAGCCCGGCGACGATATCAACTGTGACTGTTGCAGCAAGCGCCGGCACGTCGAGCTACAGCACGGCGCTGGCCGGGCTCACCAATGGAACCAGCTATACCGTCAGCGTCCAGGCGTGCAATGCTCTTGGTTGCACGCCGAGCTCGCAGGCGCCGTCTGCTGCCCCCGCGACGCCGTTTGGCGCACCAGGCACCCCGAGCGCCAGCGCATCTGTCAACGGGAACTCCATCACGTGGACTTGGAGCGTGCCGAGTGGCAACGGAAGCCCGATAGCTAGCTACAACGTCGCAGTCGATGGCGCACAGGTGTCGCAGGCGAACGTCACCTCGTACACGGGGAACTACGGTTGCGGGCAGTCGCATACGCTGACCGTGGCCGCGGTCAATGCCGGAGGAGACACCGGTGGTACGGCGTCGTCGACGGCTACGACAGCGGCATGCCCGCCGCCATCGCCCAGCGTGACTATCTCCGTAGGCAACGCAACGGGTAGTTTAACCACGTCAAAGGGCACGTGGTACTCGTGTTCGGGATGCTATTGGGTCGATGTGAGCGTGGCGAACTTCCCGGCCAATGCGTCGATCACGTTCAGCTGTTACGACAACTCTTCTTCTACGCAACCGTTCTGGACGAACCCTGGCAGCGGAGGCTTTGCCGCCTGGTACTCGACTAACGGGTCCGGCGATGCTAGCTGGGCTCCGGTGACGGGGTCGAACGGCAAGGCTGATGGTTGCTACGACAGTGGTGGCTACAATGTCTACGTCACAGTGACAGCCGGTGGGAAGAGCGCCACGAGCAGCAAAGTTTACTTCCCATGATAGCTAGCCGTTTTCTGGCGTCGCTTAGTCCCGGTACAGCCGAGGGAAGGTGAGGAGAGCTCTGCAATGACCGTTTGGCAACAGCCGCATCAAAGGCCTGGGATGGCATCGTCTCCCGGTCCGAACGGCGCTGGGCAATCCGGCTCCCTTGCGGGAGACGCCGACCTGCTTGCTCGCAATATCGGAAAGATCATCAAAGGCAAGCCGGATGTGATCAGGTTGGCTCTCACCTGCTTCTTCGCCGAGGGACACCTCTTGGTCGAGGACGTGCCCGGCCTTGGCAAGACCTCGCTTGCCCGCGCGCTCGCGGCGTCGATCAACGGCTCTTGGCGGCGCATCCAGTTCACGCCTGACCTCCTTCCTTCCGACGTCACCGGGGTCACCATCTTCAACCAGGGATCGCGAACCTTCGAGTTCCATCCGGGGGGTGTGTTCGCCAACATCGTGGTGGCTGACGAGATCAACCGGGCGTCGCCGAAGACGCAGTCTGCCCTGCTCGAGGTGATGGAGGAGCGCCAGGTCACCGTCGACTCGGAGCCGCACGCCGTGCCGAGGCCGTTCATAGTCGTCGCGACGCAGAACCCGATCGACATGGACGGCACCTACCGCCTGCCCGAGGCCCAGCTCGACCGGTTCCTTATGCGGGTGAGCGTCGGCTACCCAGATGCCGCGGCCGAACGGTCTATTCTCGTGAACCACCTCGATGGGAAGCCGCTGGACGACCTTCCCCATGTGCTCTCCACCGAGCGGGTATCACAGATGATCGCCGAGACCTCCCAGGTCCATGTGGCCGATGCGCTGCACGACTACATCATCGCGATCGGGGCGGGAACGCGGGTTCTCCCGGAGATCCGTCTGGGGGTGAGCCCCCGTGGATCGATAGCGCTGTTGCGCGCCGCAAGGGCTCTTGCGGCGCTGTCGGGCCGCAATTACGTGGTGCCAGAGGACGTGAAGGGGCTGGCTGCGAGCGTGCTCTCGCACCGGCTCATCCTCCAGCCTGAAGCTGAGCTGCGCGGGGTGAGCGCAGAGGGGCTCATTGGCCGGGTCCTGGACGCGGTGCCGAGTCCAACGCCTCAGACGGTGTGATCCGGCGATGCTGACGCGCCGCGGCGCCGGCGTGGCCGCTGTCCTGGTGGCGCTGTTCATATTTGGGTCGCTTGTGCACTACCGAGAAGTCGACACTCTCTTTGCCGCAGGTGTCATCGCGTTGGTTGCTGGCTTCGGCTGGGTGCTTCGCCGGCCCCACCTGCAAGTCGAAAGAAGCATCGAGCCGGAGAGGGTGACCAGGGGAGACGTTGCGCTCGGGCTGCTCGCGATCAGGAACCCTGGAAAGATCGCGGTGTCGCCGACGGTCGCAGTTGAGCAGCTGGGGCCAGAGACGATCTCGGTGGAGATCCCGCGTCTCGCGCCGGGCGCAGCGACCCGCACCACGTACCGGTTGCCGACGGATCGACGAGCGGTGATCGATGTCGGGCCGCTGACAGTCACTCGTCAGGACCCGTTCGGGCTGTGGCGCACGACACAGCGCATTGGGAGCCTGGAGCGCCTTTGGGTGCATCCGGTGGCTCATGTCGTGCGCGGCCTGCCGGTCGGGAGGTCGCGGAGCCACGATGGCCCTGACGCCGACGAGATACCGCAAGGCAGTGTCACGTTCCATACGCTCCGGGAGTACGTCATCGGAGACGATCTTCGCCACGTGCACTGGAAGTCTTCGGCGAGGCTTGGCGCCCTCATGGTTCGCGAGCATGTTGACACGAGCCTTCCGCTTTTCACCGTCGTCCTCGACACGTCGGCGGACCGGTACTCGCCGGAGAGCTTCGAGGAGGCAGTGGAGGCGGCGGCGTCAGTGGTAGTTGCCGCTACAGCGGCGCGGTTCCCTGTGCGGCTGGTGATGCCGGAGTCCCGTGGCGCGTCGGGAAAGGGCATGCCCGGTGACGCTTCGGAGCTTCTTGACTGCCTCGCTGCAGCGCAGCTGAGCTCCGGAGCCGTGTTGGCGGAGGTGGCGCATGGCCTGGCGAGAGAGAGGCGTGGCGACGTTCTTGTGGTGATCACAGGCGCGGCGGAGGACGGATCGCTCGAAGCGGTGGGTGCTCTGGGAAAGCGCTTCAGCGCCGGGGTCATCGGAATTATCGCCCCAGACCCGGACGCGGTACGGTGCCCGGCGCCCCGGAATGTCACGGTGCTCCGTGCTAGGACCGGGGCCGAGCTCGCCTCGATGTGGAACGCGGGAGCGCAAGCTTGAGCAGGGGACCGGTTGGCGCAGCGCAGCGGGGCGCATTGGATGGCGTTGGGCGCCTGGTCCTTATAGCGGCGCTGGTCATTATCGCAGCCTCTGAGTGGAGTCGAGTCTTCGGCTGGGGTGTCGTCGGTGCGCCTGTCATGATCGCTGCGCTGGCGCCTGTCGCCCTTGTGTACATCATGGGGCGTTGGCTGCGGCGAAGCGCGGCGGTATCCCTTGCTGTATCGCTTGTGCTCCTTTACTGGTTCTTGGCCGTCGGCGTCCTCCACACGACGGTTCTCTCGGTGTTACCGAGCTTCGAAACGTTCGCCGGCGTCTACCGAGGCATCGTCGACGGCTGGGCGCAGATCCTCTCAGTGCCGCTGCCGAGCACCGGTCCGCTGGACATGCTGGTGCTGCCATGCACGGTTGTATGGCTTGCCGGCGCGCTCGGAGCGGAGCTCGCGCTTCGAAAGAAGCTCGCGATGGCTTCCCTGGCGCCGCCGGTCGTAGCGTTGCTGGTGGCGCTGCCGTTCGGTGTGGGATCGGGTACAGCTGGTCTAGGTGGAGTCGGACGAACCCTGCCAGTTTTGGCCTTTATCGCCCTGATGCTGGCGTTCATTGCGATCGCGGCGGCGCCCGTTGCGCAGGCGGCGAAGAAGGACCATCGCAAGGTGGCGACGCGCCGGACGCTGGAGGCCAGCGTTGTAACGCTCCTGGTGTGCGCGGCGGCGTTGATTATCGGGCCATCTATCCCGGTGCTCGCATCGGGCCACCCTTACAACCCGAGAGCCGGGTGGATCCCACCGACGGCGCCAGCGCAGGCTATCAACCCATTGGACGAGCTGAGCAAGTGGGCCGCCGAGAAACCGAGGACGCTGTTCACCGTGAGGTCATCGAGCCCCCTGCCCCCTTCGTTCCAGCTCGCTTACCTGCCGACCTACAGCGACCTCCTTGGATGGAGCGACACGTCGCGTTTCGAGCGGATCGGCAGCCAGGTTCCAGCTGGTGCGCCTGGCGTCGCGTCAGGGGCAGGCAAAGAGCCTACGGTGGAGATCACCCAGAGCTTCTCGATCGGCAAGCTGCCCGGACCGTGGCTTCCGGAGGACGGGCGCCCGTCGCAGGTTCAAGGCGTTCGCGCCCTTGCGGATCCGAGGACCGGCATCCTTGTCGCGGCATCGGGGAGTGCGTCTGGCACGAGCTACACCCTGCGGTCGGCCACTCCGGCCAGCACACCGAACTGCTCCGCCTATGACGTCGTGGCTGGCCCAACTCTGACGCTGCCCCCGCAGGTCGAGCAGCTGGCGCAGCGGCTGACCCAAGGCGCCGCTACACCGTGCGAGCAGGCGCTTGCGCTCGAGAACGCGATGCGCAACACGAGCTACTTCACCTTCGATGCGACGGCTCCCTCAGGCACGAACATCCAAGTGATGGAGCACTTCCTCTACGGCGCGAACGCCGGAGCGAGGCGGGGCACGTCCGAGCAGTTCGCATCTGGATTCGCTCTGCTTGCGGAGTCGCTCGGCCTGCCGGCGCGTGTGTACATCGGCTTTCATTCGGGCGCCAACCTGGGTCAGGACCGGTGGCAGGTGACGACGCGCGATGCCTACGCAGGAGCGGAGATCGACTTCGCGGGCCTCGGCTGGGTGCCCTTTGATCCGACGCGCCGGCCGGGGAACGTACCGCCACCGCCTGACGAGCGGGTAAAGGGCCATTCCAGCGCCATCACCGGCCCGCTGCCCGGGGGCGGCCAGCAGAACTATGTTCAGGCGCCGGTTCCTCACGTCAAGGTAGCGAGCAAGCTGAGCAGTGTAGCGGTCGCAGGCATTGCAGTAGGCGTGCTTGCCGGCCTCGTGCTCGTGTTGCTGGCCCTTATCGCTGGACTGGTGGCTCTTGTTCGCTCGCGACGGCGCAAGCGGCGTAGAGGGGCTCTGAGCGCAAAGGATCGCACTATTGGAGCATGGCTCGAGTCGATCGACGAGATCAGCGCGCTCGGTGTCCGTCGCGACGGCTCCAGAACTGCAGAGGAGCTTGTGCTGGTCGGTGCGCGAGCCCTGGGCGCGGAGCCCGAAGCGGACCTCGAGCCCATGGCGCAGATGGTCAATGCTGCGATGTTCTCCAAGTGGGAGCCCGACGATGACGCCGCGCTGGAGGCCTGGCGGCACGCCGACAGCGTCAGTGAGACGGCCCGGTGCGCGCTTGGGCGGCGCGGGCGTATCATCCGAGCTATTGATATCCGAACTTTGTTCCGTCGCTGATCGATCGTCGCCTTGGCGTGCTGGGGGGCGAGGCGGGCGGCGATGTGGACGTCATCGCGTCAAGCTGGACTCACTCAGCTTGACGAGCAGGTCAGATGTGGAAACTGGTGCTGGGGCGAGAGGGTCCCACCGCGGATGCAGGTGCACGATGGCGCCTCAGCCGGTCGCGAGCCAACGAGCGCGATGACAATGAAGCAGTAAGGAGACGCCGGAGCAAGCCCGCTAACGGCAAACTGCGTTGCCGACGCCGATGGTCCGGGATGCACGACCGACGCGGGAGCACCGCTTCCAGGTACCTCCAACAGCACATAGCCGTCTGGAGCGGTCGAGCCTTGTGTCCATTGGAGCTGGACGGAGGCGCTATCGACGGAGGATGGCAGCGCATGAAGAGCACCAGGCGCGGCTGCGGTGTCAACTGGAACAGTTTGGTGTGTCGGAACTGCGATCACCTTAGGCTTGCCGGCGCCATGGCCAGCGAGGACAACGAGGGCGAGCCCTGCGATGAGCAGCGCCGCTACAGCCGCAAGGACGACAAGGCGCCAATGGGATCTCGGGGTCGTAGGCGGCTCTGGCTCCGCTCGCTCTTTGGTGTAGCTGTGGGCACGCATGACCGTTTGCGAGCCCGCTGCGTCGTAGCTCCACGAAGGCTGGTCGCCGAAGTGCGTAGCGAGGCCGGTGTCATCTGCGGTGGAGATCGCGTCGTCTCTGCTCACAAGGTGATCTGAGCTCAGTGCACTGGGCGAGGAGCCGTGTGCCGGCGGCGCCGAGGGAGCAACTGGGACTGGTGGGCTCGGCGGTCTCAGGTTTCCCTGCAGTCGGTTCGGTGGGCCGTCCGATGCTGGTAAGGGCTGTGTGCGCAGTACTGTGGATGTTCCGGAGGCTGTCGGCGTGTCTGGCTGGGACACGCTTGGGCCTGATGGCCCCAGCGCACTCTCTGACGACAGCGCACTCTCCGATGACAGGGCTGCGCGTGGAGCCCAGGGGCTCTTGCTCTGATGCTCCGATGGCCTGGAGGCTGTCTGAGCTCGGTGATCGAGCGTATGCAGCGCGTCTTTGAGATCTGAGGCTGTCCGGTATCGTTCTGCAGGGTCCTTGGCCATTGCCGTGGAGAGAACCGTGAACAGCTCGTCAGAGACGTCTCCCCTTGCTATAGGTGGAAGTGGATCTCTCACTGCTCTCAGCTGGTAGCTGAGGAGAGGCTCTCCGGGGGAGCCAGCAAAGGGCGGGCGCCCAGCGAGCATGGTGTAGAGCGTGGACCCGAGCGAGTACACGTCGGACTCTACACTGGGTTGGCGACCTTCGAGCACCTCTGGCGCAGCGTGCCAGGGAGTGAGCTGTTCGAGGCTCTGGGACCAATCGAGGTTCGTCGCGCTCCGAGCGATCCCGAAGTCTGCAAGAGCAGGACCGTACTGCGAACAGAGCACGTTCTGAGGCTTGATGTCGCGATGGAGAACGCCGGCATCGTGGGCTGCAGCGAGGGCATCGGCTACCTTCACGCCGGTCTCGATGGTGTCTTGAACAGAGAACGCGCCGGACGTCCGAATGCGATCGGCGATCGATCCCTGCTCGAAGAGCTCCATCACCACGTAGGGAAGACCGTCATCAGATGTCCCGGTGCCGTACACAGTTACGATGTTCGGGTGCTTTCCGAGGTTGGCCGTGATCTCTCGTTCCCTGCGGAACCGCCTTCTCGCCGGGTCGTTCGGATCGTCCGCGAGGAAAGCCTTTATAGCGACCCATCTGTTGAGCTCATCGTCGTGGCAGCGGTAAACGGTGCTCGATGCGCCGCGACCGATGACGCTGAAGTCGCGATATCCGGGGATCACCGGGTTGCCGCTGGCGCCCGTTCCTCTTGCCATACCCTGCATACTTGCAGATATGAGGTGCTCTACGCCAGGGTGAATACAGGGAATCTGCGCCAGCGAGCGCTAGCCGTTTCGCTTCTTTGGGTTCTGTGGCCAATCGTGCTTATTTCCGTTAGCGTGAGCTTGCCTGTCCGGGCCGCGGGACTTCGGCTGGGCCAGTTCCGTCATCGAGAGGCGGTGTTTGGGTCAATTGACGCTTGAGACGATCACGGGCCGCTCCAGGTGAGCACATAACCGCCATTGTCCACAGCCACGCAGAACGTCGGCGTAGCGCAGGAGACGCAGGCAAGGCCCGAGTTAGGGCCGCCGGCGGTGGTGGCATCAATGAGGGTGGGAGACGACCGTTTGGCTTTGCTTCACGGGCGTACCATGCGCTGTCGTCCTTGCCGCTCCCGTTGTTCTGGGTGTTGTCTAACTGTGATGTGTTGGTGCGCTGCTCGCGGTAAGCACATTGCCCTTGGTGTTCACAGCCGCGCAGAAGCTCGGTGAAGGACAGGAGACGCTATCGCTCCAGGGGCCGTCGCCGGTGCTTGTGTCAATAGATGCGGGAGACGACCACTTGACGCCGTTCCAGGTAAGCGCGTTGCCGTAATCGTCTAGAGCGACGCACAAGCTCGACGAAGCGCACGAGACGCTTCCGAAACCCTTGGTCAGGTCAATGAGGGTGGGAGACGACCACTTGGCGCCGTTCCAGGTGACCCGGTAGCCAAAGTAATCCACAGCGACGCAGAAGTGTGGCGTAGCGCACGAGACGCTGGCGAGGCCCAAGTTGAGGCCGTTGGTGGTCTTGGCGTCGATCAGTTTGGGAGACGACCACTTGGCGCCGTTCCAGGTGACCTCATAGCCACTAGCATCGACAGCGACGCAGAAGTGTGGCGTAGCGCAGGAGACGCTGGCGAGGCCGTTGGTGGTCTTGGCGTCGATCAGTTTGGGAGACGACCGCTTTAAGACCGTAGCCTTCCTGGCGGCATGACCAGCAAGTAATACGAGGGTGAGTGTTGCTGCGAGCAGCACTGCTACCGTCGCAAGGACGACAAGGCGCCAACTGGATCTCGGCTCTGCGGGCTGCTCCGGCTCTGCGGGCTGCGTGGTGTTGTGGTGGTCACGCATGGGCTTGCGAGCCCGGTGCGATGGAGATTGCGGCTGCCTCGCTGGCGCCCGTGCCTCGTGCCATGCTAAGCATACCTGCAGATATAAGGTGCTCTACGCACCCTGAATGCAGGGGATCTGCGCCAGCGAGCGTTACGCGTTGCGCTGTCTTCGGAACCGCTGTGGTTCGACTGAGATCAGACCGGGAGCGTGGAGGTGGGCGTTGGATGGGTGACGCGTTGGCGAGCAGGGAGGCCGGCAGCGGTGCTCGCGCGGACTTCGAGTCGATCTACCGGGAGAACGTGGACAGTGTTTTCGCCTTTCTTTGTCGGCGCGTCGGGCCGCAGGCGGCGCAGGACCTTGTGGCGGAGACGTTCTGTCGAGCCTTTGGCGCCTACGACAGGTACGAAGATCGCGGCTTGCCGGTGCGGGCCTGGCTGTTCAGGATCGCGTACAATTTGATGGTGGGTGAGAGTCGTCGCAAGCGGTTCGGGACGCTTTCTCTAGACGATGTCGCCTCGGGCTCCGAGCGCTTGCTCGAACGGAGAAACCGTGGGGACCGTGAAGAAGTGGAGCGGTTCGAGGTTGACCACCACGCAGAGCTGGCGCGGGCGCTCGATGCGCTTGGCTGTCTTGCGCAACGGCAGAGAAGTGTGATTGAGCTACGCTTCCTGCAGGAGCTTACGGTGTCGGAGGCCGCTGTTGTCCTGGAGTCGAACGAGGATGCTGTTCGGGCTCTGACGTACCGAGCGCTTCGAGCGCTCAGAACCGCGTACCAGAGACAGCCGCAGGCTCGCAACGCTGATAGCGCCAGGATGCCGAGCGCAGGGGAGAGCGGTGGCCACTCCTGAAAGGGTCGAGGTATCCGTCCTGTTGAAAGGGGATGGCCTGACCACCGCAGTTCCGGTTGCGATCGCGTATGACCAGGACGCTGGCTGCGGCCGTCTTCTCGACAAGCTTGCAAGTCTCATGGACGTCGCTCCGGATAGCTTGTCGCTCTACGTTGTCCGGAGCGGGACCCGCGTCGAAGGCGATAAGCCGATCAGCGTTCTAGAGCTTCGAGATGGCGACGTGCTCTCCAGTGTCCGAGCCGCTCGGCCGAGCCACATCGAGCGAGGCACGTGGCAGCTTCTCCTCGAAGGTGGGCCAGGGGTTGGCGCCGTGTGGGAGCTCCGTGATCAGCCGGTGATCATAGGCCGGGGAAGCGAAGCGACGGTCAGGGTTCCGGATGCGTCGGTATCGGGCGCTCACGCAATGCTGCAGGTGAAGGAGGGCCGGGTTTGGATCTCCGACTTGGGCTCGACGAACGGCACGGCGATCGACGGTCGAACAGTCGGATCGGAGCCGGTTGTCTTCGACGCCGGCGCGGTCGCGAGGCTCGGTGGTTCGCTGTTCAGTGTGTGCCAGGTGAGGGAGCCCACGCTTGTTGCCCAGCGCTACGAGAGCGGTCGTCTGCTGGTGAACCGCCCACCCAGAACTCTCACCCCCACTGACCCGCCAGTCATATCGCTGCCGGCTCCGCCGAAACCGCCGACGAAGGCCAGGCTGCCGATACTTACTGCTTTGGTCCCGCTTCTCCTTGGCATCGTGATAGCTGAGGTTATGCACAATGCGATGTTCCTGATGTTCTCACTCCTGTCACCGGTCATGGCCGTGATCTCGGTCGTGAGCGATCGCCGGAGTGGTAAGTCAGCGTACAAGAAGGCGGTACAGCGGTTCTCGGGGCAGGTAGAGCGGGTTCGCAGCGCCGCGGCTGAAGCTCAGGGGAGTGACCTGCGGGTGCAACGGACGATGGCCCCAGGGCCAGGCGAGGTGGCTCGGCGTGCCCTGGGGCTAGAGCAATCGCTCTGGGAGCGTCGACCGGCAGACAGGGACTTCCTGGCCCTGCGAGTTGGAATGGCTGACCTGCCCGCACGACTTCGATTTGAGGGCGCCAACCAGGATGACTCCGAGAGCCCTCCCGGTCCACTGGATGAGATTTGCGAGGAGCACGCCACAGATCCCTTGGTGCCGGTGGTCGTGCCGCTTGGTGACGGCGTGCTCGGGATTGTCGGGCCCCGCCAAGATGGCGAGTCGATTGGCCGCAGCATGGTCATCGCGGCGGCGTGCCTTCACAGCCCGCGAGATCTCGCAATAGTTGCGCTGCTGCCGACCGGCAGCGAAGCGTCCTGGAACTTTCTTGGCTGGCTGCCACACCTTGGGCTGCTTGTGCAGTCCGGCAGGACCGCGGGGACGAGCACAGAAGAGTGCCGCTATCTGCTGGGCATTGTCGACGAGATCGTGTTGCAGCGGCAGCGATCGGAGCACGCCGCGCTCGCGTCCAGAGAGCCGCGCAGCTTGCCACGGGTTCTCCTGATCGTGGTCGGGGATGTTGATGTATCGCGGCCCGTGCTGTCCAGGGTCCTCGAAAATGGCCCGGCAGTCGGCGTCACGTCGATCATCATCTCGGAGACTGTCCAGTCCCTGCCGGGAGAGTGCACGCACATCGCGTCACTGTCATCTCTTGCCGAGTCAGCCGGTGAGCTGTCTCTGGTCGAGGTGCGCTCGGGTGCAAAGATTGCGGACATCGTGGGCGACCTGACCTCGGCGGAGTTGATGGAAGCGGTCGCACTCGCTCTTGCCCCGCTTCGCGACACGACCGCTGGGGGTGGCGGAGCGGAGCTGCCGCGGCGCGTCAGTCTGCTTGACCTGCTTGACTTGGCTGATCCGACACCAGATGCCATCGAAGCGCGGTGGGCCCGATCTCGCGTCGGTCTCGCGGGCGTCATGGGCGTCGGGCCCGACGGCCCAGAGTCGATCGACCTGCAGACCGAGGGGCCGCACATGCTTGTAGGCGGCACCACTGGGGCTGGCAAGAGCGAGTTGCTCCAGACGTTCGTTGCAGCGCTTGCAGCGTCGCATCCACCGACCCGCTTGACGTTCGTGCTGATCGACTACAAGGGCGGCGCTGCGTTCAAGCAGTGCGTCGAGTTGCCTCACGTCACCGGTTCTTTCACGGATCTTGATGGTCATCTCGCCCACCGTGCCTTGGAGTCGCTCGAGGCGGAGGTTCGCCGCCGCGAGCATCTCCTAGCTTCAGCTGGGTACAAGAACCTGGTCGACTTCGAGAAAGGCGACCCGGAGCATGCCCCGCCGTCGCTTCTGATCATTTTCGACGAGTTCGCAACCCTGAAAGCGAGCGTGCCTGAGTTTGTCGATGGCGTGGTGGACATAGCCGCACGTGGACGTTCACTCGGAGTGCATCTGGTGCTTGCCACGCAGCGCCCGGCCGGGAGCATCGACGACAAGATCAGGGCCAATGTGCCAGTGCGCATGTCGCTGCGTTTTCACGACGACCAGGAGTCGATTGACATCCTGACTGTGCCAGACGCTGCCCGGATCCCCGACGGACTGGTGGGTCGAGCGTTCATCCGCTCGGGCAGCGATATTCACCCGGTGCAAGTCGCGTACGCAGGCGGCCGCCGTCCGGATGTTCGCGGTGAGCCGGTTGTCGTAGCGCAAGCATTTTCGTTTGGGCCTTTTCCAGGCAGCTTGCCACCACCGGATGAGGGGCGCTCCGGCGCGACCGATCTCGAGCGATTGGTGGCCGCGATAACTGGTGCCTGGACCAGGATGGGCAGAGACAAGCCACGGCGGCCGTGGCTCGAGCCCCTCAGAGAGAAGTACTCGCTGGAGGATCTTGTGGCTTCCGCCCGAGACGCCGTCGCGGACGACCACCTGGCGACCGTCGCGGGCGTCGTGGACAGGCCAGAACGCCAGTCACAAGATCCGCTTGTTCTCGATCTGGACGAGTTGGGCCATCTGCTGGTCTTCGGCACGGGAGGCTCAGGGAAGACCACGCTGCTACGGACCATCGGCGCAGGCCTGGCCGAGCGCTGGAGCGCTTCGGATCTTCACCTTTACTGCCTGGACTTCGCAACCAGGGGACTTCATGCTCTCGGCGATCTTCCTCAGTGCGGAGGAACAGCGTCAGCGAGTGATGTCGAGCGAACAGAGCGAATTCTCGGAACGCTGGAAAAAATGATAGGTGAGCGTCAGGTTGCCTTGGGCAATGCGGGGGCTGGCTCGTTCATCGAGTTGCGCGGCACGCAGGCGGAGGGGCGCCGCAGCCCGTGGGTGGTGCTCCTGCTCGACGGCTACGGGGGGTTCGCGGACGTCTTCGGGACCATCGATGCCGGTGCGCAGGTTGATCGGCTCGCCCAGATTGTCGCGGATGGTCCCTCGGTTGGGGTGCACGTGGTGATAAGTGTAGACCGACGTGGAGCCGTGCCGAACCGCCTGATGGCGTCGATGCCTGGGCGAGTCGTCTTACGTATGGGCGACGCGGATGAGTACCAGTGGCTAGGTCTGCGAAATGTTGGAGATGCGACACTTCCGCCCGGGCGGGGGTTCATCAGCTCCGGCTCCGAGATCCACGTAGCGGTGCTTGGCGAGGACGCCTCCGGAGCGGCGCAGGCAGAGGCGATCAGAAAGCTCGGCGCCAGGCTGTGCGAGCGGACCGCGGAGCGGGCTCCCAGGATAGGCGTATTGGGTGATGACGTCTCGTTGGGATCCTTGCCCGATCCGATCGCGGGGTCGCTTCGAGTGCCTCTTGGGGTGGACGGCGCGAGCTTGGAACCGGTGCTCGTTCACCTTGACGAGGCTCCGACCTTCTTGATATGCGGTCCCGATGGGTCGGGGCGATCGGTAGCGCTCGGGACTTTGTTCGATGGGCTGAGGACCTCCGACCCTGATGCGGAGATGGCCCTGCTTGCGCCGAGACGCACGCCACTCAGCGACCGTGATGAGTGGTCCTTTGTGGCGCGCGGGCTGGACGATGTCACGAAGCTGGCTGAGCGGCTGGCGACTCCAGCATTGACCGAGGAATCGAGCACCGGAAGGCTGGTCATCATCGTAGACGACGGTGAGGAGCTCCTGGAAGGGGCCGTGGCGGACCACCTCGAGAGGATCGTGCGCAGGACGCGTGATGGGATGGTCGTAGTATGTGCGGCCTGCCAGACTCATCGGGCGCATCGGGCATATGGTGGGTGGCTGTCGGAGATGCGCAAGGCGAAGCACGGCTTGGTCATAACGCCGGACGTCGATGTTGACGGCGATCTGTTCGGGGTACGGTTTCCACGCCGCTCGGCGCTCCAGTTCCCGCCCGGTCGCGGCTACCTCGCGGGGCGAGCAGGCGTAACTTTGATCCAGGTAGCCCGGTAAGTGGATCCGGGTAGTCGTGACGTTGGAGGGGCCTCGGATGGTATCGGAACGGCCTCGGAACGGCCTCGGCCAGATGAGAGGTTGCCCGATCATTCGCATTCGCGAGCTGGCCGTGGACGGACCGGCCTAGCCCGTGTTGGCGGTCGCGTGAGCAACCCCGATGATGTCGTAGCGCCAGTCGCCTGAAGGGTTCATGGTCAGAACGCCGGAAGGGCTCAGCCTGCCGTAGGTGTAAACAGTCGGGCAGTTCTGGTTCACGAACTGCACCATGTAACCGTCAGAGCACTTGATTATCTTGTTGACGATCACTACGTGCCCATAGGCATCCGGCCCCTCGCCTGGCGGAAGGACCTGCATGCTCACTGCATCGCCGGGCACAAGGCGTGTGATGTGACCGTTGAGCTGGTCTGTCACGCCTGGTGGAAGGTTGTTGAGCATAGAGTTGCCGTTTCCATACCACTCGCCGGAAATCCAGCCCCTTTCCCGGTAGAGCCTGTTGACGAGGTTCACGCACTGCCATTGTCCCCCGTAGTCGGTTCCATAATCGGAGTAGACGTTCACGCCATGGCCGCCAAGCCATGAGGAGGGGGAGAGCAAGACCCTGCCGGTTGGACCGTTCCAGTAGATCTGCAGTCCGGCGAAGCGCTGAGCCTCCTGGGCCGCGGTCAAGGCTGCAGGAGGGCCCGTGGTGGCGATCCCAGGCGATATCGGACTGATGGGTGGTCTCGGCGCAACGCGAGTCGGGGGCGGCGGCACTGACACCGGAGTGTCTGACACGTGTTTGACAGTTCCGAGCGAGGGCTTTGGCAGCGATGCGAGCTGGGCTATCGCGCCGATCGCAAGGATGGCGATGGGGGCCAGCGAGCTGGGCACGGCGCCGGTGAAGGGCAGCCCCCACAGAAATTCCGGCCAGGCCGCTAGCGGGCCGAGGCCCGAACGAGTAGGTGCGCCTTGCTGGTCCTGTGCCGCAATACGACGAGCATTGTCGACTACTGATCGCGCTTCGAGCGCGATATCCTCGGTTGTCCTCGCGAGATCCGCAAGCGCGGCGTGAAGAGATCCGAGCAACCCTGTTACCTGAGCCGGCGGCGGCGATACGTGGGACGCAGCGCTTAGGACCCGCAGCCGTGCGTCGCCGAGCTGGCTCGCCAAGGCCTCCATCTGATAGCCCATCGCGAGGTTCGCCGCCACGTCGATGCGAAATAGCCAGCCGGGCCAACCAGGTGATGGTCTATGACGTATCGGGTTGGGCACGCCGGGGGAACCGTGGCCGGGCGAAGGGTTGGAAGGTGGAGGCTGACCAGGGATATTAACGACGTTGCCGGGAAATATCCAGTGTGGATTGGCAATCTGTGGATTTGCCGCCTCGAGCGCGGCAAGGGAAACGCCATAGCTCTTGGCTATTGCCCACAGGGTGTCTCCTGCCTTCACCGTGTACTGGCCTCGTGGCTTGCCACCAGATGATGCACCGGTGTCGGTCGTAGTGGACGTGGTTGGTGGTGTAGACCCTGTGCCGGGTGACGTCTGGTCTGCCACGCCGGCCGAGGGCGGAGCTGGAGGTCCAAGCAGCGGCGGGACATCGACAAAATACTGCGGGTTGCCGCCGTAGTGCGAGCTAGCCCACGGCGAGGCTACGACGGCAGCTGAGAATGAGGGTAGGGAGGCATTGCTCATGAGAGCTTGCTTGATCCCGCTCATGTTCGATTGGTTGATCATTCCAGCGACGTTCTGTGCGGCGACGCCGAGATTTGGGTACGTACCGAGCCCATCGGTGGATGTTGTCCCAACCGACGAATTGAGGGGGTTGTTTCGATTGCACCAATCGTCGCCCTTCTCGGCTCGTATCCAGCGGTCGATGTTGTCGATATTGTTTTGGGTGATTGGCGCGCCGAGGTGTCGCAAGACAGCTTCGGCCCAGCTTGCCGGGTTCCACGAGGCCATGGATCAGGACCGCGCCCGACTCGGCTGTTCGGCTGGAGCAGGCAGCTCAGCTTGTCGAGACGAGGCTCGGCTGCTCAGCACGATTGTGGTGACACCAGCGTCGGGCGGTGGGGTCATGCTCGCGACCATGGCCGTAGTGACCGAGTGAGCTGGCGCGTGCGCTCCTCCGGATCGCCGGGGCACGTAAGCGAGAAGACCACTGGCGCGTGCGCTTCGTGGTGGTCTCATCGGCCTAATGCCCGTGAGATCGTGAGCCATACGGTATCGTACGGCGGCGGCCAGTTGCCAGGCCCCCACCCTAACTCCCGCGATATCTCCTGCCATGGGGGAGGAAGCCCGCTGTTCGGATTGAACGAGTCAACCAGCGCGAGAACGTCCTCCTGCGCCTTTTGCATCACGCCCATTTGGTACTCGACCTCTCGAGCGAGAGCGAGGAACTGAGAGCCCAGCGACGCGAGGGTGTTGGCGACCGTGTCCAGGTTGCGCTTGGCGATCGATATGTCGTGACGAAAGCGATCAGCCCTCGGTCCGAGCCACGATGTAGCGGATGCAGCGATAGCATCGACTGCAAGGACACTGGAGAGAGATGCGATCTCCGCGCCTTGCTGGCGACATATACCAGCAAGTTCCTCCAGGGCTACAGCATCGCCAACCGGCGTCTGCACAGTTGTACCTCCGTCATCATCGTACGTTCCTCACCATCGGCAAAGCACGTTGATCGCTGTGGATCGTCGCGCTTGAACAGTCATCTCTATATATGGGATCTCAACGCGTAGCGTGGCCGCTCGTGACGGCGCGGGCTATAGTGTCGCCCCATATAGCGTTGTCGACGCCGGGTTGGCTTTCCAGGTGTTGTCACGGAGTGGGCCGTGCTGGTGTCTTGTCACTGCAGTGCAGTCTTTTCATTAACGGGCAGGTGGCAGATGGGAGGTGGAAGGTGGAGATTTCGATTGACTTTTCGGTAGAGGAGCTGGTCGTTCTTTCCAGGCAGTTGAACATGGCGCCGCCAGCGACGCTTGGTGAACTGAGCTCCATCAGCGAAGAAGCGGTTGAGGTTGCCCGGCGGGCCTTGGTCGCAAGGCGGGTCATCACCGCGGCGCCCGGCGCCGCTGGTGAGCCGTTACGCACTGCTGGAGAGACTGAAGAGTCCAAGGCTCGGGATGCGCTGTATGACATGGTGTATGTCATGTGTGCTCCCGCTCTCAAGGTAGAGGTGACCCGTCGTGCCAGCGTCACGGAGGACGTGTGGTTCATCCTGGCTCTGCCTGAGGCTGCGATCGAGCAGGCACAAGTCTGCGAGGGGGTATTTCGCTGTACCCCGTTCCGCACTGAAGAGGTTCCGGGACGACTGAAGATGCGAGCGCAGCTGACAGACCGCGTGGCGCCGCTTGCGACGGGCGCCTCTCTGTCAGGGTACCTTCTGCGGCGGCTTGTGAGTTGCTTGAACGAAGTAGATGAAGCGGACCGTGAAAAGGCACGCGATGCATGTCGTGGCAGCGGCGACACGGATGCAGCGAACAAGGTAGTCGAACTGCTGCTGGACGCCAGCGCATGGCTCAACGTCTCCGTAGAGAATCGTGAAACAAGAGAGGCTGGGGGGACGATTGTCGAGGCGCGAGAAGTCGCCTGGGTGGACGGCGGCGCCGGCGGCCTTTGGCGCGTGCCCTCTGAGATCGAGCTCGATCAGTACGATCCATCCCACGCCTTCGATGTGTCCCCCACGACGCAATCGGATCTGGAGGTTGATCTCAGGTCAATGTTCTCTACAACGCAGACGGCGCCTCTCGAAGCGCAACCCGAGTCCCAGGCGTAGCGAAAAGCCCGGCTCCGAGCACGTGGCTCGGATCAAGTGCATCGTAGAAGCGCCAGCGAACGCGCAAGCAGGGATCTGAGCCCGATGCGCCGCTGTGTTATGGCAAGTCGTCAGTTGATGAAGCGGTGTCATCGGAGACTGCGTGGAACGGTCTGTCCCCGGCGAGTCGGGGCTCGATCTTGCGCCAGATCTCATCGCGGGGCACGGCGGATGGATCGGAGGCTGGATCCGATCGCAGGATGTTGATAAGGGCGACAAGTTCTAGCGTCGCGGCAGCATCGGCGACCATTGCGCGACGCAGCTCTTCGACGAGACGAGCTTGTGGACGCGGTCGCGTGGTCAACGCGTTGCGCTCAGCTCGGGCCAGCGAGGCTGGGACTGGTTGCAGCCTCGTACCTTGCCAACTGATGATGCGCCGATCGCTCTACTGCAACGACCTGCGCCGGGGTCGACTCGGAAAGTTGCCGGTCGTCAGCTTCCAGCTTGAATAAGAGCGTTGCGACGACGATCGATCTCCTGGCCTGCTTCGGTCAGCGCTGTGACGAGCTTGTTGAGCATCGGAGAGAACTCGCTCGACCAAGCGGTCCTGAACCGATCGGCCGCCGGGCCCTCCCAGAGAGTCGAGCCGAGCTGGCTGGTTATGCCCTTGGTCATCGTCTCAACGTTGCCAGCTTGGTTTCTGAATGTGACCTCGAGTTGCTGAAGCTGCTCGATCTGTCCACCGATCACTTCTGGCATTCCTAGACCTCCTAGTGGTTCCGTGGTGTTGTCCGAAATGGTCTGACCATCATTACAACGCGCTGAGGACGCGGGCGTGACGCCGGAAGAACAGCGTAGGTCGCTACCCGGCAGCTCGGCGGTTTCGTGACGCGAGCGCTTCTCTCGCCTTCGGTACATAGGCCGCGGCGGCTACCCATGCGAGGACAAGCGCCGGGATCGCCACGACCCAAGCGAGGACGTGCAGATCGTGTTGCCACCAGGCGGTCCCGTCTGCGAGGAGGAACGCGGGAAACGCAGACATCAGGCCGAACGTTCCAGCCTTACCAACCCATACGACGTCTATGCGCTTTGCCCCCAAGGAGGCGAGGACGACCACGGCCAGAGAGACCAGCGTCTCACGGGTAATGGTCGCGACGCCGAGCCAGACGGGCGCGGCTCCATACACAAGGATCGAGACGATGGCTGTGGCCAAGAGAATGCGATCAGCGGATGGATCCAGCACCTTGCCCAGCTCTGATACCTGCCCGAACCGTCGCGCGATCCATCCATCCAGCCAGTCGGTGGCGCCGAGACCAGCGAGAAGAAGACCCGCTGCGATCTGCTGGTGGGCGAAGAAGAGCAGCCAGACGAAGACACCGCCGCATGCGAGGCGCACCAGGGACAGCGCGTTCGGAACGGTCCAGACGCCGTTCGCAAGCAGTGAGCGATCTCCACTTGACTCGACGCCACGACTTGCAGCCGTTGCAGTGATCGCCTCCTCTTCTGGCGGCCCATCCGCGGCGACCTGGTGGCTCGCGGACAGGCGCTGCTCCGAGCTGGGCATAGTGCGTGGTGACTGATCTGTCACGGCTTCACCGTTGTGCAGCCTCAGCTGAACGCGGGCCGGCCTTTGCGCTGGGCCGTGATGATGGTTCGTGGCCTTCGGGCAGCTCTGCTGACTGGCATATGTCGGCAAGGCAGCAGTCAGCGCAGCGCGGGGCACGAGCTCGGCAAACGGCCCGGCCGTGGAGGATCATCCGCAGGCTGAACGCGCCGGTGCCATCGGGCGGGAGCACGGCGGTGAGCCGGTGCTCCACCTTGACGGGATCATGGTCCGACACCAGCCCGATTCGGCGGCTGAGCCGGCCGACGTGGGTGTCCACTGGAAGGCCGGGCTCGGAGAACGCGACGCTGCGCACCACGTTTGCGGTCTTGCGCCCTACACCTGGGAGCCGGACGAGCTGTTCGATCGGGTGCGGCACCTCGCCGGCGAAGTTGTTCAGCAGCGCTTGGGACATTCCGAGCAGGCTCGCCGCCTTGTTCCGAAAGAACCCGGTAGACTTGATCAGCTCCTCGAGATCGGAGCGGGAAGCCGCTGCCATGAGCTCGGGCGACCCATAGCGGGCGAACAGAGCCGGTGTGACGCTGTTGACCCGCTCATCTGTGCACTGCGCCGAGAGAATGGTCGCCACCAGCAACTGGAACGCGCCGTCATGATCCAGGGCGCACAGGTCCCGAGCGCTTCCAGGGTACTCTGCAGCGAGGCGCGTCGACACTTCGCGTGCCAGTTCTTCGATGTTCGAGCTGAGCGTCGAGGGACTTCGAGCCATCTATTGGCACGTTATCAGGCTTCGTGCTCGCCACCAGGCTTCTCGTGTCCTCGGCAGGCTTTCCCCATGCCGCAACCCTTCCTCTTCTCGTGTCCTCGGCAGGCTTCTCGTGCTTGCGGTCCTTCGCTCACGACCACGGTTTCCCGGCGCTCGGCTACCCTGTGCATTGATGCACCACGTCGAGGTGAAACGGCGCATGGCCGAGGCGGACATAGCAGAGGTGTCTGATCTGCTGAGCGCAGCATGCGCGAACGACGGCCATCGGCCGCTCGGCGAGCACAAGTGGCTCGATCTCGCCGAGGGAGGGCGTGCGGGATTTGCGGGCTTCGTCGCGCGGGACCTGAGCCGGGGTAGCGCACTCGTCGGGTACGCGCAGCTGAGCCGTGGTAGCTCGAGCTGGGCCATCGAGCGCGTTGTCCATCCGAGCGCGCGTTCGGATGACGGTGCAGTCGCGATTGACCTGGTAAAGGCTGCGTTGAGAGAGGTGGCCGCCCAAGGTGGTGGTCATGTTCACCTTTGGGTCCCGAAGCCGGACCACGGCGACGACGAGGTGGCCCGGCAGGCAGGCCTCGTGCCAGGCCGCGCCCTGTACCAGATGCGAGTGAAGTTGCCGGCGCCGGCCGGATCTCCGTCGATCATCACACGTGCGTTCGAGCCCGGCAGGGATGAGGAGCGATGGCTCGATGTGAACAATCGGGCGTTTGCGGCTCACCCCGAGCAGGGAGACTGGAGCCTCGAGACACTTCGTCGGCGGGAGGCAGAGCCCTGGTTCGACCCTGAAGGGTTTCTCGTCTTCGAGGACAAAGGGTTGTTGATTGGATCATGCTGGACGAAGGTGCATGACGACGGGGCGGAGCCCATCGGGGAGATCTACGTCATCTCGGTAGACGGGCGTTACCAGGGGAAGGGGATTGGACACCAACTTCTGCTCGCTGGTCTGGAAATACTGGCCAAGAGAGGGCTCGGGACCGCGATGCTTTACGTGGACTCGACGAATGCTCCCGCTATGTCTCTCTACCGTGCAGTGGGCTTTACTATCGATCACGTGGACCGGGCCTACGTAGGAGACGTGTTGCCCGATGACGCCTCCTAGAGGCCCCAAGGCGCCGTAGCCGACGGTTGAACGCTGCGGTCTAGAGAGTCCCCGATGCGCCGACTGCGGAGCCGATGCCGAAGGCAAAGGCGGCAGCCGCGGCGGAGAGCAGGAGCTGGCGGATGGCGGACCAGATCCAAGACCTTCCGGTGAACGCCGACAGAGCGGCTCCGACGGTGAGCGCAGAGATGACGCCTAGCGCAAGCGACGCCGCTATAGCGGGAGCTCCGGATGTCACGAGCCAGGGCAACAGGGGCACCACGGCGCCAACGGCGAAGGACCCGAAGGATGACAGGGCCGCCTGCAGAGGGGACCCGAGCCTCTTGGGATCGATTCCGAGCTCTTCTCTCGCGTGAGTTTCTAGAGCCATTTCGGGGTCCCGCATCATCTGAGCCGCAAGATCGTGAGCGAGGACCGGATCCATGCCGCGGCTTTCGTAGATGTGGGCGAGCTCCCTCCTTTCGCCTTCCGGCCGGCGGCGGATCTCGTTGCGCTCCAGCTCCAGCTCCCTCTCGTACAGCTCGGACTGGGCTCGCATGGAAACGTACTCCCCAATCGCCATGGAGAACGCCCCGCCGACAAGCGCTACGAGGCCGACGAGCGGGACGACGCCAGCCTGCGGCCGTGCGCCAACCATTCCGAGGATCAGCGTCACGTTGGTGACGAGGCCGTCGCTGACGCCAAAGACAGCAGCTCTCGCCCCGCCTCCGTGAATGTCGCGGTGGTGATGGTCGGGGCCTCCCCGATCACGATCGCCCCGGGCGCTAGACCGGCCCGTGCGGAGCACGCGCAGGCCAGGCAGGCCCCGGCGCTGAGGAGCGGTGATATCCGTGCCGCGACCGGTGCTCGGCAGCCGTTCGACGTCGTTCATGACACCAGGTTAGCCACTGTGACAGGCTGCTCGTGGCCGTTGTAGCAACGCCAGACGCAGTGAAGTGAGCGACATGTGTCATTCGTCTCATTCGTCTCGGACAGAGGTGGTATTGCTTGCCTCGGATCGGCTGGCATGCCTCCTCGGTTGATAGTCTCGGGTCATGAAGGTCGTGATCATGGCGGGTGGCGAGGGTACGCGCCTCAGACCACTCACGGCGAACCAGCCCAAGCCGATGCTCACCATTGCGAACCGTCCGATGATGGAGCACATCGTCGACCTGGTGAAGATGCACGGGTTCACGGACATCGTTGTCACGCTCGCGTTCATGGCGAACGCGATCCGCAACTACTTCGGAGATGGCTCGGAGCTTGGCGTCAAGGTGACGTACTCGGCCGAGGAGAAGCCGCTTGGAACCGCGGGATCGGTGCTAAATGCGCGTGATCATCTCGACGAGCGCTTTCTCGTCATCTCGGGCGACGTACTTACCGATATCGACCTGAGCGCGCTGGTTGCTTTTCATGAGGCCAGAGGCGCCCTGGCGACGATCGCTCTGAAGTCGGTCGAGAGCCCGCTCGAGTTCGGCATCGTGATAGCCCGGGAGGACGGATCAATCGAGCGCTTCCTCGAGAAGCCGTCCTGGGGCGAGGTCTTCAGCGACACGGTCAACACCGGCATCTACGTCCTGGAGCCGGAGGTTCTCGACTTCATCGAGCCGGGAGCGTCGGTGGACTTCGCCGGTGACGTGTTCCCGCAGTTGCTTCGATCTGGAGAGTCGATCTTCGCGTATGTGGCCGACGGGTACTGGGAGGACGTGGGCACCGTGGAGGCTTACCTGAGGGCGCATCGCGACGTTCTCAATCAAAAGGTCAGGATCAATGTCCCAGGCTTTGCGCTGCGTGCGGGCATCTGGCTTGGCGAGGGAGCGGAGCTGCACCCGACGGCCCGGATCGATGGCCCTGCGCTGATCGGTGACAACGCGTCTGTTGGGCAGGACGCGCATCTGTCCGAGTACAGCATCGTCGGGACGAACGTGAAGATCGGCCCCGACGCCTTCTTGGAGCGCTCCATCGTTCACGAGGGCGCCTATCTTGGAGCTGGGGTCCGGCTGAGGAGCGCGGTCGTCGGAAGATCGTCAACACTCAGGCAGGGCTCGCGGTGTGAGGAAGGGGTGGTCCTTGGCGAGGAGTGCGTTGTCGGGGCCCATGCGGTCGTGAAGACAGGGGTGAAGATCTATCCCTTCAAGACGGTGGACTCCGGAGCGATCGTCAATTCGTCGATCGTCTGGGAGTCCCGGGGCGCACGGAGCCTTTTTGGCCGCGTTGGCGTTGCGGGGCTGGCGAACGTCGACATCACCCCGGAGCTCGCGGTGCGCCTGTCGATGGCGTATGCGAGCACGCTCGGAAAGGGCGTGGCCGTCACCATGTCCCGAGATACCTCCAAGGCAGCTCGGGTTCTCAAGAGAGCAGTGATGGTGGGGTGCAACGCAGTTGGTGTAGATGTCGAGGATCTGGAGGTCGCTACCGTGCCCGTGACTCGCCACCAAGTGCGTACAGGGCGTAGCCAGGGCGGGATCACCGTTAGATTGTCGGCCGACGACCCCGACTCCGTCTTGCTGCGTTTTCTCGACGCTCAGGGTTTGGACATGGACCAGGCGTCCCAGAGGCGGGTGGAGCGGCTTTACAACAGAGAGGACTTCCGCCGGAGCAGGGCGGCTGACATCGGCGATATCGGGTTTCCTTCGAGGGCTCTCGAGTCGTACACGGCCGATCTGATCGAGGCAGTCGACCTTGATGCGGTCCGGAGCGCTCGTCTCAAGGTAGTGCTGGACTACGCTTTTGGCGCGGCAAGCTTCGTGATGCCGAACGTGCTGGCCAAGTTGGAGGCGGAGGTGCTGGCGCTGAACCCGTACGCAACGACGGCTCGGGCTATGGGGTTCGATCGAGCAAGCCGCGCGAGCCAGGTGAGCGAGCTCGTACGGGCATCGGGCGCTCATCTTGGAGTGGTGATCGATCCGGATGGTGAGCAACTCACGATCGTAGACGACGTTGGCCGGGTCCTTAGCGACGATGAAGCCCTGCTGCTCTTCGTCCACCTCGCGACACGGGTCAAACCATCGTCGCTCATTGCGTTACCTGTTTCGGCAAGCCTGCGCGCGGAGGAGATCTGCGATGTGAGCGGCGCGAAGATCGTCTGGACCAAGATGTCGATGGCAGGTTTGATCGATGATGCCGGCAGGGAGGGCGTAGATGTCGCCTGCAGCCAGTCTGGATGTTTTGCATTTCCGGCGTTCATCCCGGCAGTGGACGCGGTGGCCGCCTTCGTCCATCTCGTGGCTTGGATGGCGCGGACGAGCTCGAGCTTGTCGAAGATCGCGACCAGCCTCCCTCGTGTTCATATCGCCCGCCAGAGCGTACCCACGCCGTGGGAGCAGAAGGGCGCTGTCATGCGGTCCATGATGGAGAGCGCGCCAGCGTCCGGATTGGTCTTGGTGGATGGCGTGAAGATAGTTGACGATGACGGCTGGACGCTGGTCGCGCCTGATCCAGAAGAACCGCTCACCCACATCTGGGCGGAGAGCCAGAGCGAGGTCGACGCCAAAGCACGAGCCCACGAGTGCACGGTGCGCATCCGCCAGGTGCTGCACTAGAGCCTGGCGCTGCATTATGGTTCATCTAATGGATGTTCCCGTCGAGCTCAAGTACTCAGAAGACCACGAGTGGGCACTGCCGGAAGGCGGTCGAGCGAAGGTCGGAATTACGGACTTCGCACAGGATGCGTTGGGTGACGTGGTGTTCGTACGACTGCCAGAGGTTGGAAGCGTCGTCAATACCGGTGATGTTCTAGGCGAGGTCGAGTCCACGAAGTCTGTCTCGGATCTTTACGCACCCGTTGCTGGCACTGTTGTCGAGGTCAACACCGACCTCGCCGACTCGCCAGAGCAGGTTAACGAGGATCCTTACGGTGAGGGTTGGATCTGCGTGATCGAGATGGACGCGCCGGGCGTAGAAGGCGGGGAGACGAGGCTGATGGATGCGGCATCCTACAGGGCTTTTGTAGCGCGTTGAGGGCCGCTTCACGGTCGTGTCGAGACGCTCGATGCGACGGGCGTGGGCGCCTGTGGCAACGACGTCATTGGGTGGCGTGGACCGCGCATCAGCACCGGCGCGCTGAAACCGGCTACCGTAGGTTGTGTGTTCTGCAATAACTGTGGTCACAGGAACCCGCCAGAAGCCAACTTCTGCTCCTCGTGCGGCTCGGTGCTCTCGGCCGCACCGAGCGAGACGACGGTTACGTTCATGCCGGCAGATGTCTTGGGAGAAGCTGGCGACGAGGAGCTGAGTGTCACCCTGCCCGAGATGCCATCCGGCGGCGGCATCCTCGTTGTGCGTCGCGGACCGAACGCGGGTACGAAGTTCCTGCTGGAGAAGGACATGACAACGATTGGCAGGCATCCTGACAGTGACATCTTCCTAGACGACATCACCGTGTCGCGCAGGCATGCGGCGATCAGTCGTGAAGGAGGGGCCTACCGTGTCCGTGACGTGGGGTCGTTGAACGGCACCTACCTCAACCGTGAACGTATTGAAGAGGTGACGATGGCAAGTGGGGACGTGCTGCAGATCGGCAAGTTCAAGCTGGTCTACCTCTCGGCCCCAGAGGAGTGACGTTCGCACGTGCCGGTGAGGAGCTACCTTTCGATCGGTGATGTGCTGGAGTTGCTTCGAGGCGAGTTCAGCGATATTACGATCTCGAAGATTCGGTTCCTGGAGAGCCAGGGACTCGTGAACCCGGAGCGTACGCCAGCGGGCTACAGGAAGTTCTACGACGCGGACGTGGCGCGCCTGCGTTGGGTGCTCCGCCAGCAGAGAGAGCACTTCCTCCCGCTCAAGGTCATCAAGGATCGCATGGAACGCGAGTGGGGTGCGGTTGGTCACGCTGAGCCCGAGGGATCACGGGGTGTGGTGGAGCCTCCCCAGGAGGAGCTGTGGGGTCCGGAGGATGACCCGATCGTCGATCTGGGCGCTGCCGGTGTGGCGGTCACCGAGCGGTCCTCGAGCCGCGGCGGGCCAGGACCCGTTGACGGGCTCGCGCAAGCGCCTCAGGCGCGGCCTGAGCTTCTCGACAGCGGCCCGGATGGGGCTCTTGCCGGTCGCCGCGGTGGCGACACGGGCGGCTTCCAGGGTGTGTCCGCTGAGGACGAGGAATCCGCCCCCGCTGGCAAGGCGTCGATTGGAGCTCCTGATAGCGGTTCCGACATCGATGTCGGCGACGGCTCGGGGAGGAGCCCGCAGGGGTTGTCCTCAAGCGAAGAGGCGCCCGCGACCGCTGGCGGGTACCCGCCCGCGTGTCCTTCCTCAGCGAACCCGCCAGCAGGCCCTTTGCCAGCAGGCCCGTCCACAGCGGGCTCTTCCGGAACGGTCCGATCCGCAACGGCTTCTCCCGTCGAGGACCCGTTCCCAGGGGGGTCGGGTCCTCGTGATCGAGGGCGGCGGGGGCGTGCTCCCCAGCGCTCGAGCAGGGCGCGCCCGGCGGGCGCAGGCGGAGGTAGGTGGCCAGACGATGAGCTCGCTGATGAAGGTGGTGGCGCTGGTCTGGTGCATCATGTCGCTGAGATGAGTGGTGTCAGCCTGACGCTGGCTGAGCTGGCCCGGTCCTCTGGCCTTGCGCCTGAGATGGTTAGCGAGCTGGAGAGCTATGGACTTCTTTCCGGTGTGGTTGTCGCCGGTACCACCTACTACGACGAGGAGGCGCTTACGGTCGCCCGGCTGTCGGCAGCCTTCAGGCGGTTCGGCCTCGAAGCGAGACACCTGCGTGTTTACAAGAACGCGGCGGACAGGGAAGCGGGGCTCCTGCTTCAGTTGATCACCCCGCTGCTCATGCAGAGGAACCCCGACTCACGCCAGCGCGCTCTCGATTCACTTGCAGAGCTGTCGCGCCTCGGCCATGAGATGCACTCTGCTCTCATGCGTGCCGCGCTCTCGCCGGATCTGAGGGGCGTCCGTCTTCGAGGTTGATTGTGGACGATGAGGTTGCAGGATCACAGCGGGCCGGCGAGCCCGTAGGCTCAGTGTCGGCGAGCGCGCCTCGCTATGCCACGTGGGTGAGATAAGTTGCGGTGATGGTTGAAGTTCGGTTGAGCGCCGTACGTGTGGACCTCCAGTCGAACACGCCGGTCTTGTTGCTGCAGGAGACAGGGGGAACGGGTCGGACCTTGCCAATATTTGTCGGCGCCCCCGAAGCCACCGCGATTGCCTTTGCCCTCCAGGGGGTAGAGCCACCTCGTCCGATGACGCACGACCTCATGCGCGACATCGTCATTGCGCTTGGCGCCACCGTGCAAAGGGTGGTTATCACCGAGCTGAGGTCAGCGACGTACTTCGCTGAGGTGAGCTTGGAGCGAGCGAGTGAGCGGGTGACCGTGTCGAGTCGCCCCTCCGACGCGGTGGCGCTCGCGGTCAGGGTCGGCTGTGGGATCTATGTTGCGGACGACCTCATGGACGAGGAGGCTATCGTGCTCGAGATCTACGATGACGAGGCCGATGCGATGAACCCAGATGAGCTCGTGGGCCAGTTCCGGAAGTTCCTGGAAGACCTGAAGCCGGAGGACTTTGGCCGCGGGAGCTGACGGAGTGGTCGCGTGGCTCCGCCGCGGGGTCTCCGACGTGGCGGGCGACGTCGTGATCTACGCGTGCTCCGCGGTCTTTGCCGTGGTCACGGTCATCGTCTCCAAGTACGCGGACTACCGGGACTGGGGGATGATCGCTGGTGGAGCCTACGGAACGGCGTCGCTCGTGTCACTCGCGATATACCTGCATGGTCGCGCGCGGCGTCGGACTGGAGGTATCTCGGGCGCTTCATGGGGCCACGACGTCGTGCGGTGGAGAGCAGTTGTCTTCGTTCTTGCGCTTCTCGGGGCGCTGGCCCTGCCGCTGGCGTTGGAGGTGGCGTGGACCGCTACCGGTGCTCCAGGACGCCATGCTCAGCCAGAGGTCTCGGTCGTCGAGAAGGCCGCCTACCGTTTGACCCGGGGCGAAGACCCGTACCGGGTGTCCCTGCCCGTCCCGGCGGCATGTCCGAAGTGCGCCAGGGGCGCATCAAGTGGTCGTCGTTTCCCGGCCGTGGGTCAGGTCCGCACGACTTCCCGGAGTGGCGCCGCTGCATCCGGCAGCCGCGGATCTGCGCTGGGGTCCGGCTCGTACAAGAAGATCTTTCCCTACTTGCCGGGGATGATGAGCTTCGGCCTTCTTTCGAGTGTGCACGGGATCGGCGGCGCCGGTGACGCGCGTATAGGCTTTGGCCTCCTCACCCTGATCGTCGTTGCGGCAGGTCTTGCCTTCTGGAGGCGTTGGCGCGAGGCGGAGTGGCGGGCGCTGCAGGTGATGACCGTGCTTCCAACGGCTGCGCTGGCTCTTACGACGGGAGGTGACGACATCCCGGTGCTCGCGCTGATGCTTCTCGGCGCGATCCTGCTGGCGCGCCGCCGGCCGGTGTGGGCGGGTTGCGCTCTCGCGGCAGCGGCGTCGCTCAAGCTGACCGCGTGGCCGCTGGCCGTGCTGGCCATCTTCATAGCGGTAGACACAAAGGGACGGCGGGCCAGTGGAAGGATCGCGGCCGTGATGGCTGGCATCCTTGCGCCGGTCGTGCTGTCTGGCGTCGCACAGGGCCCGATAGCGTTCGTAGACGACGTGGTCCGGTTCCCCCTTGGCTTGGCCGGCATAGCGACGCCGGCAGCCAGCCCGCTCCCGGGCCACCTGATCGTCTCTGCAGCGCCGGACTGGAAGCACGTCTTCATGCTGGCGTTCGTTTTCGTCGGCGCGGCAGGCTTCGCTGTGCTGGTGCGCCGGCGCCCACCTCGATCCGTCGCCGACGTGACGAGGTTGCTTGGCTGGCTGTCGCTGTTCGCGATCGCCTTTGCCCCTGCGACGAGGTTTGGCTACCTGATCTATCCGGTGAACTTCTTTGTCTGGTCATGGATGCTGAGCGATGGAACGACGAAAGCCTCCGAGCGCAGCGCTGCCGGGCTCGCGCCGGAAGACTTGGCTGTGTCACATGGCGACGTGCAGCTCGAAGAGGTTGAGAAGGAGCTCGGTGCAGCTCGCGGATCGCACTGAGCGCACTGAGCGCACAGGAGCGGAGGTATCGGCGACGACTATCCCTACCTCCCAGTAGTAGCCGTCTTCACTTGCATGCTTTGCGATGATCTCGGTCCCCGGGCTCGCAGACGTCGACGAGAGCACCGCAAAGGCGTACCGCCCGCGGTTGCTGGAGAAAGCGGTGGGCGTTGTGTGGGGTGAGCGGACGTCTGCAGCATGCAGGAGCGCCGCCAGGGGAACGCTCTGTCCGATATGCGCCAGCTTTACCTGGGCAAGGATCGTCCAAGCATCTCTCGGGAGGTGCGCAAGTAGGAAGTTGGCGGTGCTTGCCGGCTTGCCAGGTGCGCACAGCGCCGCCGAGTGGTCGTAGAGCCCGCTGCCGTGGTCCTGGTTCGCGGCAGCGAAGACGACGGTCCCGGTGGGAAACTCCAGTGCAGAAAGGACGTCAGAGGGAGGCTGGCCAAGGGACGAGATCGGCCTCAGGAGTTGTGCTGTGCTCTCCTGCGTCGCAGCTTGCGGTCCATGAGGCGCCTTTTGGTTGCTGGCGGGAGCGTTGGCTGGTGGAGGAGCGGTCAGTGCGGATGCGACGATGCCGCCGAGGACGATGAGCGCCGCGATCGCGACCACGAAGATCGCCGGCCATCTCGATGGCTGCCGGAAGGGCGAGTAGGGGGGATCGGCGCCTCCCGGTCCGCCGGCGGCGCCCGCCGTGCCTGAGGCTCCCGCCGTGCCTGCCGTGCCGCCAGCGTCGTTGTCGAGGGGGCGCCGGGGGCTCATGATGTCTCGGCCGTCAGGGGGCTTCCCGCGGGCAACGCGGTGAAGCCGAGATGGTCGAGGGGACCATGTCCCTCGCACGATCCGATGTTCCAGCATGCAGCTCCTGCAATTGCCTGTGATACGTAGCTCTTCGCCCGTCTCACGGCTTCGAGGCGATCGCAGCCGGTGGCGAGGTAGGCGGTGATCGCGGCTGAGAAGGCGCATCCGGTGCCATGCGTGTTACGCGTGTGCACCCTCGGCGCGCTGAGCCGCAGGACGCCGCTCGCGTCCCGGACGATGTCCGTGCAGACATCTGCCGTCGTGGCGTCACCGCCGGTGACGACGACCGTCGCACCACAGGAGAGCTCGTGAAGGCGTCCTGCGACGCGCTCCAAGGCATCGCCGACGCCTTGCTCGCCGATGTCTTGCTCGTATGCTCCGGCTGCACGGACCAGCAGCGCTGCCTCCGCGGCGTTTGGTGTTACGACGGCGGCGTGCTTGAAGAGATCAAGGTAGCCCGCCCAGGCTTCGTGGTCCGTGAGCGCTGAGCCGTCTGAGGCTGTGAGGACGGGATCCACAACCAGGTTGGGCAGGTGGCCGGCCGCTGCGAGTGAGATCACGTGATCGATGATCTCTGCGGTGGCGAGCATGCCGGTCTTCACCGCTTGGACGCCCATGTCATCGATAACGGAGCGGATCTGGGCCGCGACGGCAGGCAAAGAGAGCACGTCGACGCGCTGGACGCCAAGGGTGTTCTGCGAGGTGACGGCTGTGATGGCCGTGGCGCCGATCACACCGAGGGCTTGGAAGGTCATGATGTCTGCCTGTACGCCGGCGCCGCCGGAGGAGTCGGACCCCGCGATGGACAGCGCAGATGGGGGAGTTGTTCTGACGGGCTGCAATCTGGTGGCTTGCAATTCAGGTCTTTGTCGGAGCTGGGACGGGCCGCCCCTCGAACGGCGTCGAGGCCACCGCATGGTTTCTAGCCGGGATTCTCCCAGCGGACCAGGCAAGCCGACCGGCGCTCACAGCGGCGCTGATCGCCGCTGCCATCGTGACGGGGTCTCGTGCCCTGGTGATCGCAGAGGCGACCAGAACGCCTTCGCAGCCGAGCTCCATCGCTATACATGCGTCGGACGCCGTGCCGATGCCGGCGTCTAGGATGACAGGAGCGCTGGATCTCTCTGTGATGAGGGCGATGTTGTGAGGGTTGCGGATTCCCGAGCCGGACCCTATAGGAGAGCCGAGCGGCATGACCGCTGCACACCCTGCCTGGCTGAGCCGGACGGCGGTCACGGGGTCATCGTTGGTGTAGGCGAGAACGACGAAGTCGTCGGAGACGAGGCGCTCGGCTGCGTCGAGCAGCTCGATCGGGTCCGGGAGCAGGGTGCGGTCCTCGCTGATGACCTCCAGCTTGATCCAGTTGGTCTGGAGAGCCTCGCGAGCGATCTTCGCGGTGAGAACGGCCTCCGCTGAGGTGAAGCATCCTGCGGTGTTCGGAAGGATGCGGGCGCCGAGGCCGGCGAGGAGATCCAGCAGCGAGCCGCGGTGCGTGTTCACGCTGGGATCGATGCGGCGCATCGCTACAGTGACGATCTCGGCGCCCGAGGCTCTTACGATGTCTTCAAGAGACTCGAGGCTGGCAAGGCCACCGGTTCCCATGATCAAGCGGCTGGTGAAGCTCGTCCCTGCGATGGTGAGCGGTGCGTCGCCAGGCCGTCGGAGGTGCGCGGGGTTTTCGTTCGCGGTGCTGGATCCCACCTCACCATCTTTGCACCGATCAGCCACCAGGCTCGCATCACTCAAGCAGCTGATCGTCGGCCTGCGGCAGTCGGCGGTGAGCTGCGTGCTGGGCCTGATCAGCCCAGTGTCTTTATCTCGTTATCTAGCGAGGTGAGCGCCAGCCTGCGCTGAGCAGCTCACGGACGGCCCCACGGTCGATCTTTCCAGCCGCAAGGAGCGGGATGCGGCGCGTGGTGACGATGAGGTCGGGGACTTTGAAGCGGGCAACGCCGCGAGACGCGAACCAGCGCTTGCACTCGTCGACGTCAAAGGTGGCGCTCGCCACCACGACGGCGCCGACACGCTCGCCGAGGACCGGATCCGGGACTCCGGCGCATGCCGCCTGCTGGACCGCAGGATGTGACTCCAGGACCTCCTCGACCTCACGCATGGAGACGTTCTCGCCGCCGCGGATGATGATCTCCTTGATCCGGCCCGTTATCGTGAGGCAGCCGTCGTCGGTGATAACCGCGAGATCACCGGTTCGGAACCAACGCCCGGGTGATGCGATCGCAGCCGTAGTGTCATCCGCGTCTGCATATCCTGCGAACAGCTCGGGCCCGCGTACCCAGAGCTCGCCTGGCCGGCCGGCGCCGGCCTTAGTGAGCGTCATCGGGTCCACCACCTTCAGCTCTGCCTCACCGACAACCCGCCCGTCCGTCGCACGCGCCTGTTCAGGCGGATCGGCTGGCGAGGTGGTCGCGACCGTCGGCGCCTCCGTAGAGCCGTAGGTGCGCTTGACGCGGCAGTCGAACGCCTCGGTCGTGGCGTCGACGAACGCAGGTGTCACTGCCGCGCCGCCGGTGGATATGAGCCGCATGGTTCCCCCAGCGAGCCCGGGACGCCTCGTCGAGCTGCGAGCGGATGCCATGGTGACAAAGAAGGTGGGGGGGCCGGCCATGAACGTGACGTGATGCGAGTCGATCAGCGCCAAGGCCTTCTCGGGATCCCAGCGTTCCATCAGAACGGATCTCATGCCGGCGACGCACGGGAGAAGCACCCCATTGAGCAGCCCTGATATGTGCGCAAGCGGTGCGGGCATCAGCGTGGCGTCATCGGGTCCCAGCCCGTGGGCCAGGACCATAGTGGTCGCCTTGTACGCGAGCGCCCGTTGGGTGTGAAGGACGGCTTTCGGTGGGCCGGTTGATCCGGAGGTGAACAGGACCACGGCCAGGTCGCCTGGCCTCGCCGGCGATGCGTGAAGGTTCACTGCCGGCCCATGAGCACGGGGGTCGTCGCGAATCGCGGCGGAGACGACATGGCTCTTCACGGCTCCGGGTGCGAGGTCTGCAGCAGCCATCCGAGGAGAGCTGATGAAGATGACGGGGGGGAGCTGGGAGAGGACCGCCTCTATCTCCCGGATCCCTGCACGATGATGCACTGGCGCGGCGACGGCGCCTATCCTCCAACAGGCGCGGTAGAGCAACGCAGCATCGACGCCGTTCGGCAGTTGGAAGGCCACGACGTCATGCCTTCGAGCTCCAAGGGAGAGCAGCCACCCGGCGAGAGCAGCCACCCGGTGCTCGATCTCGGCAGCGCCGCGACGACCGGCGCCGTCGACGATCGAGTGCGATCTCGAAGACGTCGAAAGGAGGGAGTCGAGGCTCGGCAGGTCCCAGGGCCCTCCGGGACGGCGGTAGAGAGACGCGTGCGAGGCCACGAGGGTCGCCCGAAGCCGTGCTCTCGGAGGTGCGGAGCTGTCTGGCACATTGAGATGTTACGCTGCCGCCGGTGGACCTTTCGTACACGGCTGATGAGGAACGATTTGCGCGGGAGGTTAGGGAGTGGCTCGCCTCGATGTCGGAGAGGATGCCTGTCGGTCTCGGGATCGATGAAGAGGTCGCATGGGGTCGGCGGTGGCAGGAGAAGCTTGCCCGTGCCGGCTGGGTGGCGATCGGGTGGCCAGAGGCATATGGAGGCCGGGGAGCTACACCTGTCCACGTGGCGATCTATAATACGGAGTATGCGCGATCGGGTGCGCCGCAGCTGATCAACAGAGTCGGCATCAACCTTGCGGGCCCGACGTTGCTCGCGTACGGGACCAGTGATCAAAAGTCCAGGTGGCTGCCGAAGATACTCACCGCGGAAGAGCTCTGGTGCCAGCTGTTCAGCGAGCCTGGGGCCGGAAGCGACCTCGCATCGTTGTCGACGAGAGCAGAGAAGGTGGAGGGGGGTTGGCTGCTCACAGGCCAGAAGATATGGACGTCGTACGCTCAGTTCGCCGACTGGGGCATCTGCCTGGCGCGCAGCGACCTCGAAGCGCCGAAGCACAAGGGAATCTCCTTTTTCGTCGTGGACATGCGCTCAGAGGGCATCGAGGTGCGACCACTCGTGCAGATGACCGGTGACGCCGAGTTCAACGAGGTCTTCCTCGATCGGGTCTTCGTCTGCGACGATTGCCTCGTCGCAGCTCCGGGCGAGGGCTGGAAGGTGGCGACGACCACCCTGGCCCACGAGAGAGGCACCAGCTTTGCCTTCAAGGAAGAGGTGTTGCACGAGTCGCGGCTGAGGGAGATGTTCGAACTGGCGCTTGTGAGCGGCGAGATCGACTTGCCGTCGTTGGCCGACGACCTCGCGCAGGCATTCGTCAACCTGCTTGTCCTGCGCTGTCACAACTGGCGGACGCTCTCACAGCTCGCACGGTCGGTGCCGCCAGGACCCGAGTCGAGCATCGTGAAGCTGAGCTGGACCGAGGTGACCCAGCAGCTTTCGAGCGTTGGCCTACGGGTGGCAGGCGAGGGAGGAACGATGCAGCGCCAGTGGCTCTGGAGCATGGCTGCATCGATCGCCGGCGGTACGTCGGAGGTCCAGCGGACCATCATCGGCGAGCGTGTCCTTGGCCTTCCCAGAGCGCCGACGGCGGGCTGAACCTGATGTCCCCGAGGCTGCGCGGGCGTGCGAGCGTGACGCTGTGCGACCTGGCGCGGGGAAGGGATCTGGCGCGGGGAACTATGGTGCTTGCGCGGGTAACCGCGAGGGTGTAAGACGGTAGTGCCAAGGGCGGATGCCTCCGGCGTCGATCGGGTTGGTCGATCGAGACGATGGAGCAGGGAATGGAGCAGGGAGGAGCTATGAGAATGCAAGCATCGAAGCGTGCAGCAGGCATGAGGACCTATCTGTCCAGTTCCCTTGGGTGCATCACGGTGATCCGTCGATCCAGGGCGCATTTCCGGTTCGCTGGGACTTCTGGCCTAACAAGGCTCCTGCGGGTCTGCAGCGGAGCGGGGATGGCGGCCTTGGCGTGCGCAGTGGTATCGCTCCTTGTTGGCGCTGCGGGGGCGTATGCGGCTCCAGTTCACGCGCACGGCTCACCAGCGACGCCCGCCGCGGCGTCGGGTTCGCGATCCGGCGGATCCGCTGTCCGTGGGAATGCTGGGACGCGCGGCACACGAGCGGTGATCAGCGCTGGCCATCGCACCGGCATCGCTCTGAACGGCGCGCTGGCGCCCCGGAGCAGCGCCGCCAGGCCGCAGACGGCGATTGGTCCGACGTTGTACGCTGCTGGCATCTCGTGTCCCAGCACAACGCTGTGCGTCGCGGTGATCAACGGCGGCGTGTCCTACTCGCGTAGCGTGCCGCTCGGCTATGCCTGGACGGCGCCCGTTACGATCGACCCGGCGGGAAACCTCGGCGCGGTGTCGTGCACCAGCAACACCTTCTGCGCTGCAGTCGACGCGGCGGGCAACGCGTTCACCTATAACGGCAGCTCTTGGACCGAGCAGGGCCCGATCACGACATCGGGTTTTGTCGCGCTGTCCTGCGCTTCGCCAAGCTTCTGCGTCGCCACCGACGAGCAGAACTTCGCATGGATGTTCAACGGAACCTCTTGGAGCCAATCCGCCGGTATGCTGCAGGGAACTCCCAGAGGGTATAACCCGATCCTTTCGGTGTCATGTGCGACGGCGGCGTTCTGCATGGCTGTCGACGCTGGCGGTCAGGCGATCGAGTACAGCGCTGGCGTGTGGTCCCCGGCGGAAGCCGTCGGAAACGGGATCCTGAACGCCGTCTCGTGCGCCAGTCCCTCGTACTGCGTTGCGGTCGAGTCCTCCGGCTCGGCAATCATCTTCGACGGGACTACTTGGTCGGCTCCGACGGCCATCGACCCGTACGGCCTGACGACGGTGGCGTGCGCAGCGCCGTGGTCCTGCGTCGCCGGAGACCCGAGAGGCAACCTGCTGCGCTTCGACGGGACATGGAGCGCTCCGGTGCAGCTTGCGGCCAGCAGCGCCGAGGGGTTTCTTGCGATCTCGTGTCCATCGAGGACGGTATGTGCCGCGATGACCTTCGACTCGTCCAACAAGAGCCTTTACCTCTATGCGATCATGGTTGCGCCGCCGAGGTCCGGCTACTGGGAGGTGGCCTCCGACGGCGGGCTGTTCGCGTTCGGGAACGCGACGTTCTCCGGCTCGATGGGTGGAAGGCATCTGAACGCCCCGATCGTCGCGATGGTCGCGGCGCCGTCGGGGACCGGCTACTGGGAGGTGGCCTCCGATGGGGGGCTGTTCACGTTCGGGAACGCGAGCTTCTACGGCTCGATGGGTGGGAGGCATCTGAACGCCCCGATAGTCGGCATGGCGGCGACGCCTGGCGGAAAGGGCTACTGGGAGGTCGCGTCCGACGGCGGCCTCTTCAGCTTCGGGAACGCAACCTTCTACGGCTCGATGGGTGGAAGGCATCTGAACGCCCCGATCGTCGGCATTGCGGCGACGCCTGACGGCAAGGGCTACTGGGAGGTTGCGTCCGATGGCGGCCTTTTCAGCTTCGGGAACGCAACCTTCTATGGCTCGATGGGTGGAAGGCGCCTGAACGCCCCGATCGTCGCGATGGTCGCGGCGCCGTCGGGGACCGGCTACTGGGAGGTGGCCTCCGATGGTGGGCTGTTCACGTTTGGGAACGCAACGTTCTTCGGTTCTATGGGCGGCAAGCACCTGAACGCGCCGGTCGTGGGCATGACGGCGACGCCAACCGGTGGAGGGTACTTGGAGGTGGCCTCCGACGGTGGATTGTTCAACTTCGGGAACGCGAAGTTCTACGGCTCGACGGGCGGCAACGTGCTGAACAAGCCGATCGTGGGCATGGCGACGAGTTGAGCCGAACTCTACGCGCCAGGTGGCGCGCTCAACTCCGCTATGAGGCTCTGAGCGGCCACATAATCAGCCAGCCCAGATCTTGAGCGACCTCAGGACGTGGTGGTGAGGAGGTAGGCGCCGCTCGCGTCGAGGCGTGCAGTGGTTCGCGGGGCGACCACCACCACAGTGAAGGGCTCTTCGATCAGCGCGGGGCCTCCGATCTCTGCGCCTGGAGCGAGCTGGGGGCCGTCGTATACCGGCGTGGTCGTGAAGCCCTCGCCGAAGAAGACCTCTCGGCTCGACTTCAACGCCTTCTCCGCGGCGGTGACGGTACCCATATCAGCCATGGACGGCGGCTTGGGCGTGCTGCCTTCTGCGATGAGACGCAGGCCCCTCAGGAGCGGCTGTTGGTTCCGGAAGGAGAAGCCGCGGCTTTCCTCGTGGAGGTCGTGGAAGCGCCCAGTGAGATCGAGGAGGCTTTCCTCGGTGATCTGGCGGCCCTCTGGCAGGGGAACGCTCATGTCGAAGTTCTGGCCTTGATAGCACATCTGAGCAAAGGCGGAGAGCCTGATATCGTTGCGCTCCAGCCCGCTGGAGGAGAGCTCGGAGAGGGCCTCGAGCTCCAGCTCAGCAAGCAGCTTGCCGACCCGCTCCACGTCGACCTGTGACAGTGGCGACACATAGGCGCGCACGAGATCGATGACGTAGTCTGCGACGAGCAGGCCGAGCGCAGAGAAGGCAGGCGATGCCTTGGGAACGAGGACGCGAGAGATGTTGAGCTCGGGCGCCTGTGCCCATGCGTGAACTGGCCCGCCGCCGCCGTAAGCGATCATTGCCAGGTCGCGGGGGTCTGCTCCATGGGCGGAGAGCACCTTGCGGACTGCGTTCGCCATGTTGGCGTTCACGATGCGCTCTATGGCCCACGCCGCGCTGATCTCGTCGAGGCCGAGCGGCTCGCCAACGTCCGTCATGACAGCGCTGCGGGCGGCGTCGATGTCAAGGGTCATACGGCCGCCGGCAAAGCCGGTGAGAGGCAGGTATCCAAGGATGGCATCGGCGTCGGTGACTGTCGCCTTCGTTCCACCCCGTCCATAGCACGCCGGCCCTGGGAAGGACCCCGCGCTCTCGGGCCCGACGAGCAGCGCCCCTTGGTTCACGCGCGCGATGGAGCCACCGCCGGCGCCGACCATCTGGATGTCCACCATCGGCAGGCCGATGTAGTAGCGATGCCGCCAGTTCCAGTCCGTGGAGACCTCAGGATGGCCTGAGCGGACCAGGCAGACGTCGTAGGAGGTGCCACCCATATCGACTGCCACGAAGTCCTCCACGCTGCTGAGCCGGGCCGCGCGTGCAGCGCCGATTGCTCCCCCCGTCGGGCCGGAGCCGAGCAGTGTGACCGCCTTCTTGGCGACGTACTCGGGGGTCATGACCCCACCGGTGGACTGCATGATGACCACCTTGCCCGTGAAGCCGCTATCCTCCAGCCGCTCGGTCAGCTTGCGCGTGTATGCGCTGATGCGCGGTGCGACATAGGCGTTCACCAGCGTCGTGGAGGTGCGTTCGAACTCCGGGGCCTTGGGCATGACCTCGTGGGACATTGATACGTGCTCGAGGTCGGGCAGCTCCTCGAGGAGCACCTCTTTGGCTCTGCGTTCGTGGTCAGGGTTCACGAAGCTGAAGAGGAACACGATCGCGACGGAGGTGACCCCGAGCTTTGCCAGGCGCCGCGCGCCGGCACGGACCGCGGCCTCGTCGAGGGGCTCGAGAACGTTGCCCTCGAAGTCGAGCCGTTCGGGGATCGGAATGCGCGCCCGGCGCCTCGCGATCGGCGGGGGAGGCGGGTACGTCGGATCCCAGATCTGCTCTTTGTGAACACGCCGGAGCTCGATCTCGTCGCGATGCCCCTCCGTGGTGAGCAGGCCTGTGTTCGCACCCGTCATCTCGATCATGGTGTTGTCGGCCGTGGTCATACCGTGAACGATCGCCTCTATGTCGCCGCAGAGCTCATGGAGGGTGAGGCCGAGCGTCGCTGCAAGCTGGGTGAGGCCGTTCATGACGCCTTCGGACGGATCCTCTGGAGTGGTGGGGACCTTGTCGAGGATCAGGTCGCCGGTCTCGGTGACGCAGATCAGATCTGTGAACGTTCCGCCCACGTCGATGCCAACCCTGTAGCGTGCCATGCAACGGAGCCTACACCTTCATGCCTGACGGGTCTATCAGTTTGCGATCGTCACCGGCGATCCCGAGCGGCGTTTCCGAGCGGTGTGACGACTCGGGTGGCACGCGGCGCTTAGACCGGTACATGGATTAGTACGTATGATCTCGAATGTCATGTACACAACATCCTTGCGGGGATGCCCGCCGGGACCGTTTACGGAGGTTACTTGAGTGGCTGTTCGCTACGAACGAGACGAGGAGCACGTGGTGCTCATCACCATTGACCGGCCCGAGGCTCGCAACTCTCTCGACATGCAGCACTTCTTCGAGCTGCGGACGGCCTGGGAGCGATTCGGGGAGGACGAGGACGCTTGGGTCGCGATCGTCACGGGCGTTGCTGACACGTTCTGCGTGGGGGCTGATTTGAAGAAGTACATCCCCGAGATCACGAAGCACATCGAGATGATCAAGGAAGGCCGGACAGCCGAGCTGGGAGGCTACCAGCTCGACGACGGCACGAAGGCGGTCCTGAGGGACGTCGATCTCTACAAACCGGTGGTCGCTGCGATAAATGGCGTGTGCGTAGCCGGTGGCATGGAGCTTCTCGGAGGATGTGACATACGTGTGGCCGCGACCGGGGCGACGTTCGGGGTCATGGAGCCGAAGCGAGGACTGTTTGCTGGGGGCGGGACGACGGTGAGGCTGCCGCGACAGGTTCCATTCCCGGCCGCAATGGAGCTTCTTCTATGCGCTGACCGCGTGCCAGCTGAAAAGGCGCTGCAGATGGGGCTCCTCAATGAGGTCGTCGACGCCGACGTCCTGCTCGATACCGCTAGGAGCTATGCGCGCCGTATCGCAGCTAACGCTCCATTCGCTATCCGCAAGACGAAGGAGAGCGTGCTGCGCGGTCTCGCAGTCGACCTCGCGCGGGCGTACGAGATCGAGATGGAGATAGCCGGCGAAGTGTTCGGCAGCGAGGACGCGAAGGAGGGGCCGAGGGCGTTCGCAGAGAAGAGAGCGCCTGTCTGGCAGAACAGGTGACCCAGGTGACTCCACCCCGGCCTAAAGGCGGGGGCTTCGGTGGCGTTGCTCACGCCACTCTGCTTTCGACGCGACCGGTCCCGCGCCCTCTCGGGGCAGAACCAGGGCTACTCGCTTCGCGGATACGCATCTCGTCTTTCGACGAGCGCTCGGGGTTCTCCCTGCCCGCGCAGTTCACCGCAGGGCCTGCGGCATAGACGGAGCTGGCAGCGATCTGCTCGGCTCTCGCCAGGATGTTCATTGCTGCTACATGGTCTGCGTGTCCTCGGTAACCGCAGCTCACGCACGCGAAGACTCGTCCACAACCGGGACGGTTCTTCGGGTCCCGCTCTCCGCATGCTGGGCATGTCTGAGAGGTGCCAGGCGGGGGCACGGCTATCACGAGAGTGCCGCGCTTTGGTCCCTTGTAGAGGAGCTGTCGTCGCCTCTCGCCTGGTGCATTATCGAGGATGCCCCCTGTTCAAGGCGGCTTTGGCCGCCACACCTCTGCCGGGCTCTTGTCTTGTGCCCTTGGCCGAGGCGGTCATGTTCTTCACGGCCAAATCCTCGATGCCGACCAGCCCGTGGTTCTTGGTGAGGTCGGTCGTGAGCTTGTGGGTGAAGTCCTGGCGTCTCCTCGTTGCTAGTGACCGAAGCGCTGCTATCTCGTGACTTCTCTGACCGCTGAAGCAGCCAGCTTCTTTTCAAGCAGCTTGGAGCTCTTCGGCTGTCAGAAGGGCCAGTCCAGCCCGGAGGATGTTGCGTGCGGCGTGTTCGT
>JAJYWA010000090.1 GCA_021791755.1 Actinomycetes bacterium
CTCCTTTTCGACTTTTGCGGAGGGTACAAACCTGAAAGCCTGGCTGTACAAGATCCTTACGAACGCTTTCATCAACTCCTTCAGGGCACGCAAGCGCCGCCCTGACGAGATCGACGTGGAAGACGTCGAAGCATTGTACCTTTACCGGCGACTTCGGGCACAGTCGTCGCCGGACTCGGGGCGGAGCGCCGAGGAGGAGGTGCTGGAGCGAATAACAGACACAGAGGTCAAGGCGGCCGTCGAGTCACTGCCAGACTCGTTCAGGATCGCGGTGCTGCTCGCTGACGTGGAGGGTTTTTCCTACCGCGAGATAGCCGACATCATGGACGTGCCGATCGGAACTGTGATGAGCCGCTTGCATCGGGGAAGAAGAGCGCTCCAAAAAGCGTTGTTGAAGTACGCGGTCGATAACGGGCTGGTTCCCCAGGGCGCCATGCTTGGGGCCGCGAGGGTGGCAGGCAGTCACGGCGAGGTTGAATGACCAGCGTGTGTGGCTCCTACGAGACGTGCTGGGGATAGAGGTGCGAGGCAAGGGCAGGAATCATGGGCGCCTGCATGCGAGGCTACGGGTGACGCGAAAATTTGGAGATGAGCAAGGAGACTGTGTTAGGGCCCACGCGCCTCGGGTGTGTGGCTGCTGTGCGTACTGCGCCGACCCTATGACTTGCATGGATTTCACGAACCATGCCGATCTCATGGACCAGGTCTGGTGATGGTCTGCTTTGACGCTGATCCAGACTGCTTGGACGCGCTTCATCGTCTCTACCACTTCTTGGATGGTGAGCTTACGCCTGAGACGAGGCAAGCGATCGAAGCCCACCTCGATGCTTGCAGGCCATGCCTGGAAGCGTTCGACTTCGAGGCGGAGCTTCGTCGTGTGATCGCAGCAAAGTGCCGGGATAATGTTCCGCACGGGCTGAAAGAGAGGATTGCAGCTGCGATCGATCACGACCTGGCTGAGGGATTGCAGGGATCGTGAGGATCGCTCCAGTCCATGAAGAGCCCGTGAAACTGCGATCTCAGGATCTTCGGGCCACGGCGATGCCGGTGACGATACCGGTGAATGCTGCGGGACGAGTGAGGAATACCTGAGCGAAATGGGTGGTTTGCCATATCATGGAACAACGGTCTGCTGAGCGTTCTATCCAAGGCACGCCTTTGGTGAGTCATGGGCGTCCGCCTCGAACTTTTTCCGAGGGCAGGGTTTGTCGTCATCCTGGTTGCAGAACACGGCTCTCCATTTATAATGCGAGCCCCCACTGCTACCTGCACGAGCCCATGGCGGCTGTCAGGGTTCGTGGCAAGAAGATCGCTTGATCCAGGGTTTGGCGCGTCTCGCCCCATCGCCGGCGTGTGCTGATCGGCGTAGTTGCCTCGCGATGGTCGCGAAGTGCAGGCGAACGGGGAACGCCGTGGCGACTTTGCGGCGCTGGCAGCTTGCGTACCGGCCGGTCTGCGTAGCTCGCGGCGTGGCGGTCTTTTACGATGGCAGGGTGACCACAGTCCGCACGATCCGGTACAGCGATCGACTTTTCTCATCATCAAGAACTGGCGCAGGAGCGCTGGCCTCTGTTGCGGTAGCATCAGCTACTGGCATCGAGGCACGGTGAGGGCATTGGCCGGCTGCGCCTTGATCTTCGAAGACCCGCCTCTGCAGCGTGGTGGGAGGAGTGTCCGTTGTCGTACCCGAGGTACGACGTCGTCAACTCGGGCCCAGGACCTGTAACGCTGTGGTGGTTCCCGATATCTCCTGGGAGACGGCGGAGAAGGTGGCCTCAGCGCTCGGCGGCAGGACTCCGCACGAGGGCTCGTACCATTACCGTAGCTTGGGCGCTGACTTCGAGGAGCTGACGGCGCTGGCGGTGGAGGAGGTCTCCGCTGCCACGGGCATGAGCGTAGACGGATGCTTGGCAAGGTCGGAGGTGTTGGACAGGCCGGCATGGGTGCGGGCGAACGTAGGCTCGATCGAGTGGCTGTTCGGCTCGCTGGCCGAGCACGGCAACTCGGCCATGGAACGCTTTGGTGACGATGACGCCCACGACGATGGTGCCCACGACGATGGCGCCTCGTCCCACCGGCAGCTTCCCACGACCCCTTACGTGCTGGGAGCCGGGTTTGGCGCCGTTTTCGCCTGGATGTCAAAGAGGGTCCTTGGTCAGTACGACTTGCTGGTTGTCCCGCGAGGACTGCCGAGTCGTGATGTGCTCGGCGAGCGCTCCGCTGGCGCTGGCGGTATGGATCTAGACACGTCGGGTGATCTCGCAGCAGGAGGCGCCGATCTCGCTCCGGGCGAACCCGTTGCAGGCGGCACGATCTACTACGTTGGGCCGAACGTCGTGAGCCTGGAGAAGCGCTATGGCTTCGCGCCCAGGCAGTTCAGGCTTTGGATAGCGCTTCATGAAGTGACCCATTGGCTGCAGTTTGCCAACGCACCGTGGCTCAAGGAGTATCTTGTGTCGCTGGTGCGCAAGGCGATGGGCTCGTTCTCGTCTGACCCTGAGCGTCTCGCAGCTGCGCTGAAACGGCTTCCTGGGGAGCTGCGGGCTCGTAGGGCCCGCCCTGGGGATCTCGGGATGATGGGCCTGTTGGCTGAGCCGGAGCAGCTGGAGGTCATGAGGAAGGTCCAAGGTATCATGAGCCTGCTCGAGGGCCATGGCAACTTCGTGATGAACAAGGTGGGTTCTGAGCTGGTGAGCGATACCGCGCACTTCAATGCTGTGCTGAAGGCCCGTCGTGATTCCACCCCGCCTATGTCGAAGGTCCTCCAGCGCGCTCTAGGTTTCGACGTAAAGCTACGCCAATATGAGCAGGGTGAAGCTTTCGTCGCAACCGTGGAGGCCACCGGTGGATCGGAGTTGCTGACACGTGCCTGGGCGGGACCGGAGAACCTCCCGTCCCTCGACGAAGTGCGCAGTCCGCTCCAGTGGGTATCGCGGATCGAGCAGTCGAGTTGAGCTGCTCGAGTTGAGCTCCAGACTCGTGGCAGGCCCCATGGTGACAAGCAATGCACCGAGTCGGGCAAGGTGGTCTTCACCGGTGGAACCCGTGATGGCGGAGGCTCTTGCACGCTGCAGGTTCCCAGCGAAGGGAGAACCCCTGACGTGTGCTGTGTCCGGGGGCGCTGACTCGCTTGCCCTGTTAGTGCTGGCGTACGCGCACGGCTGTGATGTCACCGCTGTTCATGTCGACCATGGCCTGCGCGATGGCTCGGCGGCCGAGGCGGATGTCGTCGCGCAGGTGGCGAATGCTTTGGGAGCCCGTTTTGTCTCAAAGCGGGTCGAGGTCGCCGCTGGCCCGAACCTCGAGGCACGTGCCAGAAGGGCGAGGTACTCGGTTCTTCCGCCGGATGTGGCGACCGGTCATACGGCCGATGACCAGGCGGAGACTGTCCTGTTGAACCTGCTGAGGGGGTCTGGCATCAATGGTCTGGCGGGGATGCGACCAGGGCCGCGCCATCCTATCCTCGCGTTGCGCAGGTCGGAGACGGCGGCGCTCTGTGCTCGTGTGGGGTTGACCCCTGTTCAGGACCCAAGCAACGATGATCTTTCCTTCGCTCGGAACCGCGTACGGCACGAGCTGGTGCCGCTCTGCGCTTCGATAGCGCGTCGTGACATAGTGAGCGTCATTGCCAAGCAGGCGACGATCCTCGCTGCAGAGGCCGACTTGCTCGACTCCGAGGCAAGCCAGATGGATCCGACCGACGCGGCGGCCCTGTGCCGAGCGCCGTATGCGTTGGCTAGAAGATCCGTCAGGATGTGGCTGAAGATGGCCCTCCCAGATGGATACCCTCCCTCTTCTGCGGCGGTTGAGCGTGTTCTCCGTGTAGCGCGAGGTGAGGTTAGAGCAGCCGAGGTCGCTGCTCGCGTCCGGGTCCGGCGGTCACGGCGCCGGCTGTTCGTCGAGGACGCGCCCGAGTTGGCAGCGAGCGGCGTTACGGCGCAAGCAGGCGCCGATACCTCCAGCACCGGAGCCGAGACCGCCAGCGCCGACACCGAGACCGCCAGCGCCGACGCCGAGACCGCCAGCGCCGACACCGAAACCGCCGGCACGGGTAGCGTTGGTGGGGTGGACTTCGAAGTAGCGGCTGGATAGTCTCGCCCAGGTGTACAGCGAAGTGCGAACACCGTACAGCGAAGTGCGAACACCGTTCGAGGCGCCGGAAGACCCTTGTCTGGGTGACGTGGTGGTGACGGGAGACCAGCTCGCGCGGCGGGTACAGGAGCTCGGAGCCCAGATCACCGCAGACTATGCAGATCGTCCCCCCCTTCTTGTCGGGGTTCTGAAGGGCGCCTTCATGATCATGAGCGACCTGGCGCGCGCTATCAATCTGCCCGTAGAGATTGATTTCATGGCAGTGGCCTCGTATGGAACAGCGACGAAGTCGAGCGGGGTGGTGAGGATTGTAAAGGATCTCGACACGGATCTGTCCGATCGAGATGTCCTGGTCGTCGAGGATATCGTCGACAGTGGCCTGACCCTTTCCTATCTCCGGCGCAACCTGCTTGTACGTAGCACGAAGAGCCTCGAAGTATGTGCGCTGCTCGTCAAAGAGGGACAGCAGAGGGTGAACCTGGGTATCCGGTACGTTGGTTTCACCATCCCGCCTGCGTTCGTTGTGGGCTACGGTCTCGACGTGTCGGAGCGTTATCGCAACCTTGCCGAGATCAGGCGCTATGAGGAGCCGCTTGGCGCCAGGCAGCGGAGATCGAGGTGACCGTTAGGATGCGTCAAGGGCCATGGTGGTAGACCGCCCTCGCATCGAGAACGCGATCAGGGAGATCCTGATCGCAATTGGCGAGGACCCGCAAAGGGCCGGTCTCCTGACCACGCCCAAGAGGGTGGCGACGATGTACGAGGAACTTTTCTCGGGTTTGCATGACGACCCTCGGCGCCACCTGGTGGCGATGTTCGAGGAAGGCCACGATGAGATGGTGATGGTGAGGGACATTCCCTTCGCGTCGTTCTGTGAGCACCACCTCGTGCCGTTCATAGGCAAGGCTCACGTTGCTTACATACCGAACCAAGACGGCCGGGTGACGGGTCTGTCGAAGTTGGCGCGCCTCGTTGACGGCTTTGCCAGGCGGCTTCAGGTTCAGGAGCGAATGACGACCCAGATCGCCGATGCCATAGATGAGGCCCTCTCGCCACGAGGCGTGCTCGTGGTCGTGGAGGCGGAGCATTTGTGCATGTCGATGAGAGGGGTGAAGAAGCCGGGAGCGTTGACTGTCACCTCGGCGGTGCGGGGGCTTTTCCGGTCAGACCAGGCCACCAGGGCCGAGGCGATGCACTTCATCCGAAATGTCTGAAAACTGCCCAGCAAGACCTACAGACCGTTGCCCGCGGCCGCTCGTGATGGGGGTGCTCAACGTCACTCCGGACTCGTTCTCAGACGGCGGTCGCTACTTCGATCACGATGTCGCGTTGGCCAGAGGCTTCGAGATCCTTGCTCAGGGAGCGGATATCGTTGATGTCGGCGGTGAGTCGAGCAGGCCCGGGGCCACCCCAGTCGACGAGAAGGAGGAGCAGCGGAGGGTCGTTCCCGTGATAGCTGAGCTCTCTCGTGCTTTGAGGGGCTCTTCACAGCGAATCTCCGTGGACACGGTCAAAGCCTCTGTGGCCGAAGCTGCGATTGGTGCGGGAGCGACGATGATCAATGACATCTCGGCGACTTTGGCGAGCACGGCTGCGTCTTCGGGCGCCGCGTGGGTCGCTATGCACATGCAGGGAGTGCCTGGCAACATGCAAGAGGATCCCACGTACAAAGACGTCGTGAGGGAGGTTGGCTCATTTCTCCAGCGAAAGGCAGGTGATGCGCTCGAGATGGGCGTCAGCGAGGTATGGGTTGATCCTGGTATAGGCTTTGGTAAGTTGGTTGAGCACAACCTGGCTCTTCTTCGTCATCTGGACGAGCTGGTGGCCTGGGGCCTGCCGGTGCTCGTGGGGACGAGTCGCAAGAGCTTCATTGGTCGTGTGGCGTCGACGCGTGGCCTCGATGCCTTGCCGGTCTCCGACCGCCTGGAGGGCTCGCTGGCCACGGCCGTGTGGGCTATGACGCAAGGAGCGGCGATGGTGAGGGTGCATGATGTTGCGGAGACTGTTCAGGCGGCGTCATTGGTGAAGCCGTTGGTGGGGTCGCCATGGTGATCGCTCCGCGGGGGAGGTGGGCGGCAGGCATCCGTCCTCGAAATTTCACCTGGGTCGTCAAGGATCGTCTGGCTGTGAGCGAGCGCCCCGGGGGTTTCTCCAGGAACCATCGTAAAGTACGCCGCCAAGAGGAGATCGTCTGGCTGAAGGTGAACGGGTTCACCATGGTTGTGTCGCTCCTCGAGTCCCCGCACAATCTTCACGCCTATGACGAACAGCAGCTGCGCTGGTCGCACCGGCCTTTAGGCGGTCAGTTCGAGCGGTCCGGGTCTTTGGCTCTGCTTTACCGGGATCTTGGTTCCTGGCTTGCCGAAGACGGGGCGGTGCTCATCCATGCGGAGGAGATGGACGACTTGGTGGCTGGCGTAGCTGCCGGTTATCTCCTCTGGTCCGGCAGGGTCCCGAGCGCGCCCCATTCAATTGCCGCTATAGAGCTCTTGACTCGCCGGCAGCTGGGTCCGAGCGGTCGTGAAGTGGTTGCGACGGCGGCAGCGATCAAGCCGCTGGCCGCTTCCAGCTAGCTCTTGGCAAGCACGTCGGAGCGCAGGTGATCTGGTGGGAACTGGACCGAACCCCGAGGCCGCACTCGACTCCCTAGGCCCGCGCCGATGATGGCAGGCAGCGCGGATCTCGTGCTCCTGTACGGCTTGCGCGTCCTTGGTCGCCATGGAGTCACCGACTTCGAGCGGCAGGCCCCGCAGCCGTTCGAGGTGGACGTAGCCGTGGAGGCGGACGAAGCAGGTGCAAGTACGAGTGACGACCTCGCTGGCACGGTTGATTATGCGATGGTTGCAGATACGGTGGCAAGGGTCGTGTCTTCCCGGAGCTACAGGCTGTTGGAAGCGCTTGCAGAGGCCATTGCCAGCGCGGTCCTGGAGTTGCCGCTGGCGCGTGCGGTGACCGTCGAAGTCAGAAAGCTCAGGCCTCCACTGCCCTTTGATGTCCAGGCGGCAGGAGCGCGGATCAGGCGAGAGGCTGGCAGCCCTAGGTCCTCCGAGCGTGGCAGGTAGCCCGCAGCGCTCGCAGCGCCCGGGAGGCTCGGCCAGTTTGGCTCGGGTTCTTCTTGCTGCCGCCGGGACTCCCCACGACCCAGAGGACCCCCACTGTCCGCCGAGGATGTGCTTTCTTTCCATAGGATCGAACGTAGGGCATAGGCTGGAGCATCTTCGTCGGGCCGTGCTCTGCCTGCCGGACGTGTTCGCGGTGTCGAGCGTCTACGAGACGGAACCTCTGGGCGGTCCACAGGGCCAGCGAGACTACCTGAACGCGGTTGTGGCGCTCCTCACGGCTCTCCCTGCACGGGCGCTCCTCGAGGTTGGCCAGGAGCTCGAGGCGGCTGCCGGCCGGGCTCGTGGTGTTCGCTGGGGACCGAGGACCCTGGATGTCGACGTGCTGCTGGTCGGAGACGAGCAGCACCAGGACGATGATCTCGTGGTGCCGCACCCGAGGATGTGGGAACGCAGGTTCGTTCTCGAGCCGCTTGGCGAGCTGGCGCCTGAGCTGCTGCCGGAGGGATGGCGGGATCGCGTTGCCGGCGGGGTGACCAGAGTGGCTAGACTGTAGCGCAGCAAGCGAACAGCACCCTCGATGGAGGGGCTGGAACGTGGAGAGAAGGAGTTGCACAGAGTACGCCTTATCGGGCTTGGTCGTGCTGGCCGGTCTTTGATGTCAGCGCTTCAAGATGTCGGCTGGCTGGTGGTCGGCACGCGCGTGCATGGCGATTCTCTCGCGGACGCGGCTGAGGGGGTGGATGCGCTCGTCATCTCGACGCCTGATGATGAGGTCGCCAGGGTGGCCGCCGAGGTAACCCCCGTGCCATCCACGGTGGTCCTGCACCTGTCTGGCTCCCTCGGACTGGGCGTTCTCGCCCCTCATCCTCGCCGGGCCGCCATGCATCCCCTCGCCCCTCTTCCGTCACCGGAGATTGGCGCCCGTAGGCTGCGCTCTGGAGGGGTATTTGCGGTTACGGGTGATCCACTGGTCTCCGAGATGGCAAGAGCGCTAGGAGGTAGGCCAGTCGAGGTGACCGATGCGAACCGGAGCATTTACCACGCGGCGGCATGTGTGGCCTCGAACCATCTGGTGGCCTTGCTCGGGCAGGTGGAGAGGCTGGCACGCGCGGTGGGTCTTGAATTGGATGACTACTTGGACCTGGCCAGCGCCGCGTTGGAGGATGTGCGAGCTCTCGGCCCTGCTGCAGCGCTTACCGGCCCTGCCGCCCGCGGCGATGTGCGGACCCTTCAAAGGCATAGGCAGGCGCTGTTCTCTGCTGGCCTCGGGACGGCGGACCTGGCTGCCTATGATGCGTGTGCCGAGCTGGCTCGGAGCCTTGCCCAAGCCGGCATTCCCGTGGATGTTTCGAGTGAGATGCCTGCATGCAGGTAGTGGAACGTGCGGTAGATCTCAGAGCGACTGTAGCTGCCCTGCATCGCTCCGGCAGCCGAGTTGGTCTCGTCCCGACCATGGGCTCTCTTCATCGGGGCCATCTGTCGCTCATGGAGCGCGCCAAGGTTGAGTGCGATTCGGTCATCGCCACCGTGTTCATCAACCCGCTTCAATTTGGCGACGGCGAGGACTTCGATTCGTACCCTCGTGATGTCGACGGTGATCTGCGCAAACTCGATTCCGCGGGTGTGGACGTTGTGTTCGTGCCGCCGGTCGAGGAGATGTACCCGGTTCTTTCGCCTAGCGATCACAGCGGCAGTAGCCACAGCCTAAACAGCCGCAGCAGTAGCCACAGCCGCATCAGCAGTGATCACCCCGGCCAATGTGCGCCAGATTTCTCAACTGTTCGCGTGGGTTCGATAGCCGGATCGTGGGAAGGCGCCACGCGTCCAGGTCACTTCGAAGGTGTGGCCACGATCGTGGCCAAGCTTTTTGCCCTGGTGGGACCCTGTCGTGCCTACTTTGGCGAGAAGGACTACCAGCAGTTGCTCGTAGTCCGGAAGATGGCCAGGGATCTGTTGTTCCCCGTCGAGGTAGTTGGGTGCGCTACCGTCCGTGACCAGGACGGTCTGGCGCTTTCGAGCCGGAACGTGAGACTGGGCCCCGCCGAGCGCCGGGCGGCGTCTGTGCTGAAGCGGTCGCTCGCGGCCGCGGCGCGGGACATAGAGCGAGGCGAGACGGATCCTGGTCGTGTGGCGCTGAGGATGCGTGAGCTGATCACGAGAGAGCCGCTGGCGAGCTTGGTCTATGCGGCAGCGGTCGATGCTCGCACCCTGGAGGCGCCCGAGCGCCTGGAGGGCGAGGTGCGTCTCATCGTCGCGGCTCGCATCGGCTCCGTACGTCTGATCGACAACGAGGCCGTTCGAGCAGCTGAGCCTGTCTTGAGTCTGGCTCGTGCCGGCGCCCAGGTGGTCTGACCGATGAGGAAAGTGAGAAATGCATGAACGGGTTGAGGAGGTGCGGGTCGTGCGACGCCGCATGCTGAAGTCGAAGGTGCACCGGGCAACGGTGACCGGTGCGAACATCACGTACGTGGGTTCGATAAGCCTGGATCCATACTTGATGGAGCTCGCAGACATTCGCGAGTACGAGCAGGTGGCCGTCCTGGACATCGATAATGGCGCTCGTTTCGAGACCTATGCGATCCGTGGAGGAGAGCGCGAGGTGTGCCTGAACGGCGCAGCCGCTCGCCTGGTTCACGAAGGAGACAAGGTGATCGTGCTCACCTACGCGGACTACGAGGAGTCGGAGCTGGAAAGCTACGCGGTGCGAGTGGTGCATGTGGACGCGTCGAACCGGCCGATTGACGAGGTGACTGCCCGCCTGGCCCTCGAGGTGAGCGGGCTGAGCTCCTAGATGGCTGTGCTTGCTGGTGGCTGAGCTGGGTGGTTCCGCGACGCTCGGCGAGGAGCATGGACCGTCTCTGGCCGCGCCCTTTGACGTGTTGATCCTGGGCTCCGGGGTGGCAGGGCTTTCGGTAGCGGCGCGGCTCGGGCGGATCGCAGGGCTGCGAACGGCCCTTGTGACGAAGTCCGACCTCTCCAGCTCCGCCACCAGGTGGGCGCAGGGAGGGGTGGCTGCCGTCTTGAGCTCAGCCGCTGCTCCCTCGCCCCCTCCCCCCTCTCCCTCTCCCCCTCCCTCTCCCTCTCCCCCTCCCCCTCCCTCTCCCTCTCCCCCTCCCCCCTCTCCCTCCTCCCCCATGGCGCCGGGCGACTCGACAGAGCTTCATCTGTCCGACACGCTCGCTGCCGGCGGAGGCTTGTGCGACCCTGAAGCGGTGAGAGTGTTGGTCGAAGAG
>JAJYWA010000091.1 GCA_021791755.1 Actinomycetes bacterium
CATCCGGGCGAACAGTGCGGATCTCCTTCAACTGGGCGGACTGCTGGCAGTAGGACACTCCCTGGCGGCGCATCTTCCAGGCATCCCGGCGCTCTTGGAGCGCAGCGTTGTAGACCTCCCGGTGGGACTCCAGGCAGCGTTCGAGAGCCACGTGCTGTCTGGCAGTCGGGCGCAGTCGGAACTTGTAGGACCGCCTCATCACGCTGCGTCCCACTGGTGCTCGATGTACCTCCGCACTGTCTGCTCCGAGACGTACCCCGCTGATGCTCCGAAGAGCGCCCGCCGCCTGCCCAGCCAGGCGAGCCGAGCTCGCAGCGCCTGGATGCTACGCCCCTTGACCTGTCGAGCGACCTCCGCAGGCGAATCGCAAGGGCGGACCTGGAGGAAGATGCGCACGTGGTCGGGCATCGCCTCGCGGGCCAGGATCTGCCAGTCGTTCTCGCCGGCGATCTCGTCCAACAACTCGTTCAGGCGAGCTGTGACCCGCCCGCCGAGCAACCCGAGCCGGTGCTTCGGGCGCCACACGACATGCAGGCCGAGTGACGACGCGCAACCCGCAGACCGCCGGAGACAAGGATCACTCATCACCCGACCAGCCTACGGCCCGGGTGTGACACCCACCGGCCATATCGGGCCTGCGGCCCGAGCCCCGATTCCCCTGACAGCTGAAGCCGCCAGTCCCCTCGGTGCGCTTGGATGGCAACTTGATCTTCAATGTTGCGTGGAGTTGGTTTGGTTGGGACGGTGGCAACCAACCGACAAACCAGCCGTACAATGGCGAAGCGAACGCGTTCTTTGGCTCGAACAACAGCCTCGGCGGCGAGCCCGGCCCATGTGGTGCACCGGTTGGGCACTTCTATCCACCGGGTGGCCTGGTGTTCCACCATTCTCTAGTGGTAACCATGCAACCTGCTCCGTGGTGGAACCAGCCCAATACTGGTGTCTGGTTCTGGGGTATGGGAACCTTCACCGCCCAGGGTTACTACCAGTAGCAGCAGCCAGGGGGGGTTTCCGGTGTTGTGGGTCGGCGGCATGGCGTGGGCTTCGGTCGGGAACTGACCATCGGATGCGTGCACTGACACTGATCGTCGAGGTCGGGAACTGACCATCGGATGCGTGAACTGATCTTCCAGGGGCTTGACAGGGGCTTGAAGGCGGTTTTCTTGTGCCCGACGCCCGCTGGCTCAGTGGTGTGGAGTCGGGCTCGGCGGTTTGACGTGAGCGCTGTTTCGTTGCTTCGCGGGTGAGACCAAGGACCGCTGCTTGGGCGCGGCTGACCCGCGGCGTGCACACACCACGGCGCCGATTGTGGATACAGCGATCGCGAGGTACCTGGCGGTGATGCCTAGATCGTAGAGCTCCGCTTGGTACCAGCGACCGGTAGGCCCGAGGCGGGCTGGCACCTTGTGCAGCACGGGCGACCACGTGAAGTGCAGGAACGTGAACGCGTTCAAGTAGTCCGCGATTCCGCCACCTGCGAGCACCCAGGCAGTCCATGCTGGCCACTCTGCAACCAGAGCGAAAACGAGAAGCCACAGCATGTACTGGGGCGAGAAGACCTTGTTGACCATCAAGAAGACGGCGAAGGAGAACGCCGCAGCACGGGGCACAGAGCCGCCGCGCAGTACGTTCCGGAAAAGGAGCGCGAGCGCGGTCAGCACGATCATGAGCGTCACCGCGTCGACTGCGGCAATAAAGAGCCCTTTGCCCCCTCTTGTTGCGTTGAAGCTGTAAAAGGTCTGCCAGTTGTGGAACCCGAAGATCATAAAAGGTGCGTTCACCACAATGCTCACTACCGTGAAGCTGATCGCCATCTTCTTCAGCGGCTGGATTGACCGGTCTCGCCAGAGCTTCGCTGCAATGAAAGGAAGGTAGAAGATCGGGAAGAGCTTCGCGAACACCCCGAGCGAGAAGACTGCGCCGGAGGCCGTCCATCGCTCGTCGGTGTATAGCTTGTAGGCAAGGAGCATCAAGAAGATGCCGAGGATGTCCCAGTTGAGCATGAGGTATACGAGAAGCAACGGCGAGAGGGCAAAAAGGTAGTAGTGCCGTGGTACGAGCTTGTACAGCAGCCACAGCACGCCGAGCGCCAGTAGCCATTCAGCCACAGCGGTCGCCATGAAGTACCCTTGGACGCCGGGGAACCAAGCTGTGATCCATGTGAAGATGCCCGTTATCACCGGGTACTCGACTGGAACGCGAATGTAGGGGAGGCCGTGAGTGAAGAAGCCGTGCTCTTGATAGAGCCACGGGATGTCTGAGTAGGCAAGGTGTGCGAAGGCCCAGGTGTGGTACCCGCGTAGGTGTCCGTTGGCAAGTGCGATGCCAGGAGGCGGACGTAGGCGGAGGTAGGCCCACGCTGACCAGGCCGTCACGGCGAGCGCACAGAGGCTGAATCGAGCGCGGTCGTTATCGAGCCGGTTGAGGAGCTTGAGCGCTGCATATGGTGGCAACAGCTGCGCGACTGCGCCCGTGTCGGCGATGCGATGCAATCCAGCGCGCCCCAACCCAGCGCCGTCTGGCTCCACGCCCTCTGATGATGCACCGCCAGGCGCTCCGGCGCCGTCGTCTGCAACCAGGTTGGTGTCCGACGTGTGAGGCTCTTGGGCCGAGCTCATCGTGTGGGTAGCACTGGCCCGGTGAGGGTGGTCGCAGTTCGCACAGGCGCAACGGTAGCGCAACCAGCCGCTTGAGTGAGATAGCGCGCCCGGCGAGCATTACCGTCGCCCGTATGGGCGCGTACAGTGGGTGTCAGATCTGCGAGCGCACGTCGCGTCGCTCCCTGCGAGAAGGCGTCGCCTGGTCGAGAGCGTTCGCCGCTCACTCGACGCATTCCGGCCAATGTTCCCCGGCTTCTCTCAACAATTACGTGCGACCTCGAACCGGCGCCGCACGAGGCCAAGGCCGCGCGCGGCGAGACGTCAGGAGAAGCTTCCGTCAGCTCGACTCTGAGGTGGAGCGCCCGACTTGGGCGCTGGCCGCTTCGACTGCGAGCTGGTCGACGAAGGCGTTCATCCTGTCCCCGGCGTGTCCCTTGACCCAGCGAAAGGTCACCTGAGGCTCGCGCCCTCCGACCTCCGCGAGCAGGGGCTTCCACAGATCTTGGTTTGCGACGGCGCCGCCTTTGGAGTTCCGCCAGCCGCGCGCGAGCCACCCTCGCCACCATTCCTGGCGGAAGCAGTTGACGACATAGGTGGAGTCGCTGATGATGATGACCGGGCCGCGGATGGCTTGCAGAGCTTGGAGGACTGCCATGACCTCCATTCGCTGGTTCGTTGTCAGCTTGTCGGAACCGCTTGCAAACGGGCCATCCGGCACTGCCCAAGCCCAGCCTCCGGGTCCGGGATTACCCAAGCAGGATCCATCGGTGTAGATCGTCGTTGTAGCAGAGACGCTCCTGCGGCTGGTGGGCGTCTCGGCTTCGACGGTCCCGCCATTGGCGGGTGATGCCCCAGACTGCTGCCCGGTCGCCGGACGTTGTCCGTCTGGGCCGGGCTGTCGTTGCGTACTTTGGGGCATATGGCCTGACCTCCGTAGTCATCCTCTGTGCTGGCCTGTGTGCTGGATCGGCAAGCGCGGTGGCGGGTCTCTGCGCCTGGTGCGGCCTTGCGTTCATCGTCCCACGTGTTCGCGGTATCCTGCCACCAAAGCTGGCGAAAGAGCGCGAACATGAGGTCATGATCTTCGACGGGTTTTCTCATCAGCTGCCAGATACGGATCCGGACGAGACTGAGGAGTGGGTGGACTCGTTCGAGTCCGTGATCGAGGCTCGCGGGAAGAACAGGGCTCGATTTCTCCTGATGAAGCTGCTCGAACGGGCCAGAGAGTCCCAGGTCGGCTTTCCCGCGACGGTATCGACCCCGTACGTCAACACGATTCCTGCGGACCAGGAGCCGTGGTTTCCGGGGAACGAGCATCTGGAGCGGCGAGTCCGTGCATATATTCGATGGAACGCAGCCGTGATGGTGACGCGGGCGAACATGCGCTCCGAGGGGATAGGCGGTCACCTGGCGACGTACGCCAGCTCTGCGAGCCTGTACGAGGTCGGGTTCAATCACTTCTTCCACGGAAAGTCGAACGGTCACCATGGCGACCAGGTGTTCTTTCAAGGCCATGCGTCGCCGGGGATCTATGCCCGGGCCTTCCTCGAAGGCCGCCTCTCCGAGGCCCAGCTCGATGGCTTCCGGTGCGAAGTCGACGGTGGTGGTCTCTCCAGCTATCCGCACCCTCGTCTGATGCCAGAGCTCTGGGAGTTCCCGACCGTATCGATGGGCCTCGGGCCGCTGGTGGCCGTTCAGCAGGCTCACTTCAATCGCTACCTGCGTGATCGTCACATCGAGGACACCTCCGAGGCAAAGGTTTGGTGCTTCGCTGGCGACGGCGAGATGGACGAGCCGGAGAGCCTTGCAGCTGTTGCGACTGCAGGTCGGGAAGCGCTTGACAACCTGATCCTCGTCGTGAACTGCAACCTCCAGCGTCTCGACGGTCCGGTGCGCGGCAACGGGAAGGTCATCCAGGAGCTGGAGGCGCTACTTCGAGGGGCGGGATGGAACGTCATCAAGGTGATCTGGGGATCGCGCTGGGACGACTTGCTGGCACGGGACGTCGACGGCGTGCTCCTCAACAAGATGAACACCACCGTCGACGGCGAGTTCCAGAAGTACGCGACCGAACCGGGATCGTACATTCGCGAGCATTTCTTCGGCCCGGATCCCCGGCTACGTCGGATGGTGGAGCACCTTTCCGACGAGGATCTCCAGGCACTGCCGCGCGGCGGGCACGACTATCGGAAGCTGTACGCAGCTTACAAGGCGGCCGTGGAGCACGTCGGGATGCCTACGGCGATCCTTGCGAAGACGATCAAGGGCTGGACGCTCGGTCCGGAGATAGAGGCGCGCAACGCGACGCATCAGATCAAGAAGATGTCGAAGCCCCAGCTCATCGCTCTGCGTGACCGGCTCTATCTCGCCGATGAGATCCCCGATGATGCCCTCGATGCCGAGCTCCCACCATACTTCCGTCCAGCTCCAGGCACAGAGGAGCATGAGTACCTCGTGCAAAGGAGGCTTGCCCTGTCGGGGCCCGTGCCGACACGGTCAGTGCGGCGCCGGCCTATTCCGTCTCCTGAGCCGAGCGTGTTCGCCGATCTTCTCGCTGGCTCGACCACTCAGGCGTTCTCGACCACGATGGCCTTCGCGAGGTTGCTTCGAAGCTTGATCCGCGACCCGTCGATCGGTCCGAGAATAGTGCCGATCGTCCCAGACGAGGCCCGCACGTTCGGCTTGGACGCGCTCTTCCCCGAGGCGAGGATCTACGCGCCGAACGGCCAGCGCTACACGCCCGTCGACGCCGGCCTGCTCCTCTCGTACGCCGAGAGCCAGTCTGGCCAGATCCTGGAGGAGGGGATCACCGAAGCCGGTGCGATGGCGACCTTCATGGCGGCCGCAACGTCGTATGCGACATGGGGTGAGCCAATGTTGCCCGTCTTCATCTTCTATTCGATGTTCGGCTTCCAGCGCATCGGCGACCTGATCTGGGCCCTCGGTGACATGCGTGGCAGGGGGTTCCTGATGGGCGCTACCGCAGGCCGGACGACGCTGAACGGTGAAGGCCTGCAGCACCAGGACGGCCATTCGTTGCTCCTGGCATCTGCCGTTCCGAACGTTCAGGCCTACGATCCTGCGTTCGCGTACGAGCTTGCCGTCATCGTCGACGATGGCATCCGTCGTATGTACGGCGAGAGCCCCGAGGACATCTTCTACTACGTCACCCTTTACAACGAGAACTACGCGATGCCGCCGATGCCCGGTATTGGCGCCCCGACCTCTGGCGCCGCGACCTCTACCCCGACGTCCAGCATCCCGGCTGCCGAGGAGCAGCGGGTGAGGGAGGGCGTGCTAAGAGGGATCTACCGCTACGCTGGCGCACCCCTTGGCGCTGGGGAGGCAGGCGGCGAGCGTCCACGGGCAAAGCTGCTCTTCTCTGGCTCCTCCTGGAAGGCCGCGATGGAGGCCCGGGAGATGCTGGCCGATCAGTGGGGCGTGGACGCAGAGGCGTGGTCGGTGACGTCGTACAAGGCGCTGAGGGAGGATGCGCTATCGGTCGAGAGATGGAACCGTCTGCACCCCGAAGCCGAGGCTCGCACACCGCTGATAACAGAGGCACTGTCGAAGCAGTCCGGCGTCGCTGGCGAGGAGAACGCGAGTGGCGCCGCAGCGCCGATCGTGGCGGTGACGGACTTCATGAAGGCCGTTCCGGACCAGGTGGCACGGTGGGCTCCGTCCGGCTGCAGGTTCACGTCGCTCGGGACCGACGGCTTCGGCCGTTCTGACACGCGTGCTGCGTTGAGGCGCTACTTCGAGGTGGACGCCGCCCATGTGTGCATAGCTGCGCTGGCGGCGCTGGCGTCAGACGGGGTGCTCAGTGCCGGCACAGTTGCTGCAGCGATAAGGAAGCTCGAGGTCGATCCGGAGAGCATGGAGCCTCGGCTCCTCTGATGGAGCCGTGCTCGTCCGGCGTGTGCTGCTTTGCATCGCGGCGTGCGTGGCGGCAATGATCGGAGCATATGCACTTGAGCCAGGACTCCTGCATAATGAGTCATAACAATCTGCGTCGCTGCGATCGTGCCCTGCGCCGACGCCGCCTCGACATGCGTGGCGGGCGTTGAGCGTGGCAGGTATCTCGGGACGGGTGTCCATCGTCGGCGTCGGGCACACCGCCTACGGGAGGCTGCCCGGTCGGTCCGCATGGGCCCTTCAGGTAGAGGCACTGCGCAACGCAGTCTCTGACGCAGGGCTGTCCGTTGGCGACGTTGACGGCCTGTTCACCGAGAGCCAGTTCTCCGAGCCGCTGCTCATGCACGGGACCATCCTCGGTCGCCAGCTCGGCCTGCGGCCGCGGTTCCTCTCGACGCAGTCCCAGGGCGGCGCCACCTGCATCTCGCTTATCCAGACTGCGGCGCTGGCCATCGATGCCGGCATGTGCAGCGTCGCCGCCGTCGTCTACGGCGACAATGCGAAGACAGGCCAGCCGAACATCTACGGTCTTGCCCAGATGGGCCGGGGTCAAGCCGACTTCGTAGCCCACGGTCTGCTCGGTGGCCCCGCGATGGAGGCGCTAGCGGCGCAGCGTTACCGGTATGAGCACGGCGTGACCGACGAGCAGTTCGGCGCGGTCGCGGTCACGTTCCGTCACCACGCATCCCTTACGCCCCATGCGCAGTACCGCGATCCCATGACGATGGACGACTACCTCGCGTCTCGATGGATAGCGGAGCCACTGCGGCTCTACGACTGCGCGATCACGTCCGACGGTGGAGCCTGCGTGCTGCTCACGTCGAGCGAACGTGCGCGTGACCTGGCCCAGCCGGGAGCTCGGATCATCGGCATGGGCCAGGCGCACAACCTCGACGGGCTTCGCGACCGGCGGCACTACACGTCCTTCGCCGGCGCCCGAGCGTCGAAGGACGCATACGCTATGGCTGGAGTCGGGCCAGCTGATATCGACACGGCACAGCTGTACGACTGCTTCACCTCGACTGTGCTCGTGACCTTGGAGGACTACGGGTTCGTCGAAAGAGGCGGCGCCGGCGCGTTCGCAGCCGAAGGCGGTCTCGGATTGGGTGGGCGGCTTCCCACCAACACCTCCGGCGGCCTGCTGTCCGAGGCGAACGTCACCGGATGGGGGCAGGTGATCGAGGCGGTGCGGCAGCTGCGCGGCTCGGCGAGCGCGAGGCAGGTGGACGGGGCCGAGGTTGCGATCTGCTCGGGGCATGGCGGGTTCCAGGCGACTCACGCGACGCTCGTGCTTGCTGGAGACGGTCGATCATGAGCCAGTGGGAGCTGCCGAAGCCGCAGCCGGTGATGAGCGAGGAGACAGCTCCGTTCTGGGAGGGGACCGCCAACGACGAGCTCAGGGTGCAGCGGTGCAAGGAATGCGGCAACCTTCAGCTCCCGGCGTCAGCGGCTTGCATGGCGTGCAGGTCGTCCGACCTCGAGTGGATCCGGGCTTCGGGCAGCGGGACGGTCTTTTCCTTCACCGTCGTGCACCATGCGTTCCACCCGGCGTTCGCGAGCGAGGTCCCCTATGTCGTCGCGGACGTCGAGCTGGACGAGGGGCCGGTGCTGACGGCCTCGATCGTGGACGTTGATCCGGCTCAGGTGAAGATCGGCATGGACGTCGAGGCGCGTTTCCGGCGCTTGGACGAGCAGTACGTGCTGTGCGTGTTCGTGCCCGCGGGCGCCCGGCCGGGGCGCGCCGGGCATGATGGAGGTGATCAATGATCATGATGCAAGCAAGGGGGCAGGCAAGGATGCGGACAAGAAAGAGCGGCAGCCTGAGGGCTGCTGGGAGACCATAGGGCCGATAGGTCAGTCAGGAGGAAACTGGTGGAGTTTGGGTTCAGCGAGGAGCAGGAGGCGTTCCGCAAGTCGGTGCGTGACTTCATCGCGCGTGAGACCACGCGGGAGATGGACAGGGAGCTGGACGCGACCAGCGAGTTCCCGGTCGAGCTCGCCCGTAAGATGGCCGACGCCGGTTTCTACGGGGTGCCGTTCCCGCCGGCCTACGGCGGCTCTGGCGGCGGCCCTATCGAGTTCGCGATCCTGTGCGACGAGCTCGCCTACGGGTCGGAGGCCGCGGCTGCCTGCTTTCTCATGCCGGTGTTCTTTGCCGGGGAGATGATCCTGTTGAACGGCTCCGAGGAGCAGAAGCGCGAGTACCTCCCGAAGATCATCAGCGGCGATCTGAGGGGCTGCTTCGCTCTCACCGAGCCGGACAGCGGATCGGATGCTGCGTCGATCACCACCCATGCCGAGCTCGATCCGTCGGGCGAGCACTGGGTGCTGAACGGTCACAAGGCGCTCATCTCGGGCGTGGACGTAGCGGACTTCATGATGACGGTCGTGCGGACCGGGCCGCCCGAGCCGAAGAAGTACTCGAACATGACCATCCTCATGGTGGATCGGAGCCTACCGGGAGTCGAGCACCGAAAGATCGAGAAGATGGGTTCCAAGGCGATCGGCCTTTTCGAGATCTTCTTCGATGACGTGCGGGTCCCGAGGTCGATGGTGATCGGCGCGGAGCAGGCCGTCGGCACTGGTTGGGCGCAGATGTGGAACAGCCTGGACATGGAGCGGATCATGGTGGCGACCCTCTACGCCGCGACCGCCCGGCGGGCGCTGGACGACGCCGTGGAGTACGCGAAGCAGAGGAAGCAGTTCGGCCAGACGATAGGCAACTTCCAGGCAATCCATCACCAGCTGGCCTCGATGAAGATCGAGTGCGACGCGGCCTCGCTCATGGCCTACCGGGCGGCTTGGCTGAAGCACGCGGGCAAGCCGTGCTCGATGGAGGGAGCGGAGGCGAAGGTCTTTGCCACTGAGGTCGCGCAGCGGGTTACCCAGCAGGGCATGCAGGTAATGGGAGGATGGGGCTACACGATGGACTTCGACATGCAGCGCTACGTGCGGTCGGCCTTGCTCGGTCCGATCGGGATGGGCACCAACCACATCCAGCGCACGATCATCGCGAAGCTAATGGAGGTGTTTTGATGCCAGGCAGAGAGACCCGGCCCTCTGGAGCCGCGGCGCGAGGTGGCGCTCGCGCCTCGATAATCGACATCGGGGCCTACGTACCGCGGCTCAGGCTGGATCGCCAGCGCATCGGCGATGCATGGGGCATGGCGATGGGCACTGGCGAGAAGGCTGTCGCGAACTGGGACGAGGATTCGATCACGATGGGGATCGAGGCCGGCTTGGACTGCCTCGGAGCGAGAGACACGTCGGCGGTCGACATGTGCGTGCTCGCGACGACGACTGCTCCGTACCTGGAGAAGCAGTCAGCCACCGTGGTCGCCACGGCGCTCGACCTCGGGCGCAGGGTTCGCACGGCAGACGTGACCGGCACGCTGCGCGCCGGTACGACAGCGCTCCAGATCGCTCAGGACGCCATCGCGGCGGGGTCTGCGCGCCAGGCGCTCGTGACCGTGGCGGACGACCGGTTGGCAAGGCCGCAGTCACTGCTGGAGAACAGCTTCGGGGACGCGGCCGCAGCCTTCCTGCTCGGCCCGGCGGGCTCGGACGGAGCGATCGCAGAGATCGAGTGGTCCGGGAGCGTGCACAACGAGACGGTGGAGTACTGGCGGAACCCCGGCGATCGGTTCGTAGCCGAGTGGGAGGACCGCTTCATCCGCCAGGCGGGTTACCTCCCGGTCATGTCCGAGGCGATCACCTCGGCTCTAGAGGACGCCGACCTCAAGCCGGCGGACTTCGACACCGTCGTCGTCTACCCGCTGGATGCGAAGAGCGCCCGTGGTCTTGTGCGTGACCTGGGCTTCGAGGATCAGGTCCTCGCAGACGATCTGGGCACGGAGGTCGGCAACTG
>JAJYWA010000092.1 GCA_021791755.1 Actinomycetes bacterium
CCGTTACGGGTCCTACCTGACTTGCGTTTGCCTCCCGACTCGTTGTTGCCCGGACAGATCCCTGCCCACGACGCGAGGTGCGCGGAGTCGCCGAAGCGGGCCATGTCGACGCCGATCTCTGCGATGATGCATTGGGCGGTGATCCGGTCGACGCCGACGATGGTGTCGAGCAGTTCGACCTCACGGCAGAAAGGGGCGATCACCTTCTCGATGTCGTCTGAGAGCTCGGAGATGACCTCCTCTAGGTACTCCAGCTTGGCGAGGATCTTCCCGATGATGAACGCGTGGTGGCGGCTGAAGTCGCCCTCCAGCGCACGCCGGAGCTCGGGGATCTTCTTGCGCAGCCTTCCTTTGGCGAGCTCAGCCAACACCTCGGGGTCCTTTGTCCCTGACACCAGGGCTCGAAGCATCTCCCGGCCTGACTTGCCCAAGATGTCCGAGGCGACCGACGACAGCTTCACGCCGGCGTCCTGGAGGATCTTGTCGAGCCTCTGGGCTTCCCGGGTGCGCTCTTGTATCTGGCTGCGGCGGTAGCGGGTGAGGTTCCTGAGCTCTCTGATCTCCTTGGGCGGTACAAACGATGGACGCCCCAGCCCGTGTTCGACCAGCTGACGATCGATACAGGGATCGCCGTCTACTTCGCCAACCCCCATTCGCAGTGGATGCGTGGGGCGAACGAGAACACGAACGGGCTCTTGCGCCAGTACTTCCCCAAGGGCACCGACCTCTACCGCTGGAGTCGTGACGATCTCGACGCCGTCGCGTTCGCCCTGAACGGTCGCCCACGAAAGACGCTCGGTTGGAGAACCCCGGCCGAGGCACTCGATGCTCTTCTAAAATCAGATGGAACGACCCGTGTTGCTTCGACCGGTTGAACCCAGGCAGTATCCATTGGGTCTTCCTTTCCAGGGCCCGCGGTCGTGACGTCGGTATACGGGCCGCCCGGCAGGAGCCTCATTGATTGTGGAATCTAACGTTCGTGCTCTTAGCGATAGTTCAGTGCTCTCAGAGGCTCCCGCATCCGACTGACGAACGGGCTCAAAGGCGCCATAGGCATTACGACGTCATACCGGGCGGCCCACCCAAGTAGTTCTCACCGGTTGTGAGCGGGCGCGCCAGCGGCCAGGGGGACTAACGCCGATTTCCGCACAGCTTCTTCGACCCTGAGTTAGCTGAGCTCGAAGTGGAGGCGCCGGCCGCGCCACCAAGGGAAGGCGGTGTCGGCTGGGAGGTCAGTCTGGCGCAGCGCCGGCGAGTAGGCGCGGTGGTCGATGCGGACTATGACCCAGTCGACAGTGACGGTGATGGCGCCCTGAGCTGTCGAGGAAGCGACGCCGGATCGTGTCAGGGGTCGCCGAGTGGTAGCCGGCGCCGAGCCTTACGCGAAAGGCCGCGAGTAGGTCTTGAGCCAGGACGCAGAGCATGATGTCCAGGTCCACGTTCAAGTTGACGGTGGAAGAGAGAGCGTTGGCGCAGAAGGCGCGGATGATCTCCGCGAGGCGCTGTTCGATGGTCATGCGGTGGGCGTACTGGCTGATGAGCTTCTTCGCTGCGGCGTGGTGCTCGTTGGTGATGATGACGGTAGGGGCGTCACGCCCGAGGCCGCAGACGACGAGCTGGCGGGCAAGTCCTGGGTAGTTGGTGAGCTTGACCGCCTTGTCCTCGTGAGCTCTCGGCTTGTTGTGGGGGGCCGGCCGGCCGAGGCTGATCATCTTGAAGTCGCCTGGACCGAGAGCGTTGATGTGGCGGATGAGGGACGGGGAACGCATCCGAAGCGTGAGGAACTTCACGCCTCTCGCATCAAGCTCGCCGAGCACTGCGTGGCTGGCGACCTTCTGGTCCATGACCAGCATCGCTGGGTCTTTGCCGGAGACCTGCTTCCAGTGGTCGCAGAACGCGATCACCTCACGGGCTTGTGTCGCCTTCGAGATGTCGGTGTTCGCGTAGACCAGGTTGTGAGCGCCAGAGTCCTCAGCGAAGAAGGTGAGCGCGCTTCGGGCGCGCGTGGAACGGGTGGGCACGTAGCGCTTCTCCATCACCGGGTCTTGTCCTCAGCGCATCACTGCGTGGAAGTCCAGGTTGAAGATCCCCTCGTCGGCCGAAGCCAGCTCGGCCGCGATCATCTTCGCGTCCAAGCCGGCGAGGAAGCTCCGCTGGTGGTCGTGTGACACGCGGTAGGAGTAGTCGGTCAACGCGGACTTCTTCGGCAGGATCGCGAGCCCTGCGAAGAGTGCGCTGGCCAGATCGTCAAGCAGGTCGTAGACGTGTGACACGCGCCGAGTCGCGGTCAGCTTCAAAGCGAGGAGGGACAACATCCAAGAGACCGCAGGGATGACGCTCGTGGCTGGGTACCCCGCCTTTGCGACGACTGCCGTCAGATCGATGGCGACCAGGTCCGGCGCTGCCAGCAAGAGCCCCGCGAGTCGCGTGAGCGCCGGGGTCGAGAACGCAGCGAAGTCGATGACCTTGGCACTGGGCAACCTGGTGTCCCTCCCGGTGGTGGCCGGAGAGATGCTCGCGGTCGGCTGGGGTGGCGAAGCAGCCGGCCGAAGCCCTCCTCGGAGAGGACCTGCCCTACCCCGGTTCGATTGAGCGGAGTGCCCTCGGCTGAAAGACGCACGCTGATCTCATAGACCGAAAGGCCCTCCCGACGCAGCTCGATCACCCTGTCCCTCGCGGCATCCTTCTTGGGCGCGCTCTTGCGCCCGGGCTTCCCCGGCTCGGCGAACACCTGACTATTGCCGGCGCGAAAATCGCGTACCAGCGAAGCGAGCGCCCATGGCGTGTAGCCGTACCTGTAGGCAGCTTCGGCCAGCGGGGCGCCTTCCAGCACGTAGGCACGCTCTGCTTCGTAGCGGCGCTGGTTCATCTGCGTCGGATGTGCGAACACTTCCCAACCCTCTCGCGGGGCTCGTATCGCGGTCATGCTGTTCGTATCGCATATCAACCATCGGAGCTCACGGATGGGACCAGTTGAGCATCTCTTCACGTATAGGCTGTTGAGAGCATGAATCAGCGACATCGCCTGGACCATGTGACCATGGGATGCTCCACTATGCCCGGCATCAGCGAGGCATTCTGGGCACATCTCCACAGCTATATCCCCCTTGATGTATGGATGCTACTACGTGAGAGAGGTCACAAAGCCCCAGTTCACTGGAGCCTCCGACAGGCAGCAAGCCTCGCCAGTACCGACTTGTCGAGGTCAAGATCACTGCGTGGAAACCGGCGCTAATAATCGCGCGGACGCCTACCTCATACCTGCGCGCTGGAGCCACGCTGGAGTTGCGCTGCATCCTCACCGCCCCCGGCCGGAATCGCGCTCTCATAGGTCTTTCGAGACAACCGAGCGATCTTCCCTGAACGCTTATCCCCTTGCGTCCTCCCCTACGACCTCGGCCCATCAGCCCGAGAAGTGATAAACAGCGGGGTACCAAGGAACGATATGCTCACCTGGCTGCCGGGGACCATGACCCCTGACTGAGCTGCTGGAACCATGGCCACTATTTCACGCTCCAACCCCCGATCCGGGGAGGCCTCCTTGCCTGAGATGCCGGAGTGACCAGGGCCTACAGGGCGAGAGCTGGCGGAGCAATCCTCGGCCTCTGACCCAGAGACCTCGGCTCCAGCAAGCCCGCCTGCGTGACCTCGCACGTTGCCATCACGATCATTCACGACGATGCCCAGCCTCAGTACGGGGCCAAGGAATGCTCGACTCGTAATACGCCCCTCGCAACCACCACCACTCGCGCCGTCACCACGCGCCCGGGGCGCGGTACCGGTTGAGACTCGCCCCCTGACGACCTCAGCGCCGTCAACACCATTACCGCCTGCGACTTCCGCCCGATGGTCGCTTTCCGGCTTGGGTGTGACGCTCACCGCCTCCGCGCGCACCAGTACGTCTACCGGCGTGCCAATCGTCCACTGCGAAGGAGTCATACCCGAGGAACCAGAGCCTCCGGCGCCCCCAGCGCCCCCCGTCACCACAGCAGCGCCAGCGGTACCGGAGGCGCCTTGGACTGCCGACGAAGTCGCCCGGCCTCCAACACTCTTTTCCAACGGCATCAAGGTACCGAGCACGCTGACCTTGCCGTTCTCGACAACCACCCCCGGAAGGCGGTTGACCGATCCCACGAACTCGGCCACAAAAGCGGTCTCGGGATGTTCGTATATCTCCGACGGGCTGCCGATCTGCTCGAGAACCCCAGAGCGCATCACCCCAACCCGGTCGGCGATGGAGAGCGCCTCCTCCTGGTCATGGGTGACGAACAACGCCGTGATGCCGACCTCTTGCTGAACTCGGCGAATCTCGTCGCGCAGCTGAGACCTCACCCTTGCATCGAGAGCTGAGAGTGGTTCATCCAGCAACAGCACCCGAGGCTCGATCGCGAGCGCGCGAGCGAGCGCAACCCGCTGCTGCTGTCCGCCAGAGAGCTGATGAGGATAACGGCCTGCCTCCGGGCCCAGACCAACGAGCTCGAGGAGCTCTGACGCGCGCTTCGAGCGCTCCGAGCGGCTCAGGCCGCGCAGCTTGAGACCGAAGCTCACGTTGCCGAGCGCCGTCATGTTCGGGAAGAGACTGTAGGCCTGGAACACCATGCCCATTCCTCGCCGGAACGCCGGCATATGAGTGATATCCACCCCATCGAGCAGCACTTGCCCTTTGTCGAGCCCTTCGAGGCCGGCAAGCACCCGCAGCACGGTGGTCTTGCCACTCCCGGACGGGCCGAGCAACGCGACTAGCTCTCCGGGTCCGATCTCCAGGTCGAAGCCGTCCAGCGCCTTCACGCTCCCGAAAGACCTCCCCAAGCCGCGCAGCTCCACCCGGGCGCGAGAGCGCGAGGAGGAAGCAGAGGGAGCATTCACCTGAGCAACCTTATGCGACGGCATCGAGACGCTCCCCGGCAAGCTCCACGCGCTCCATGTGCTCCATGCGCTCTGTACCAGCTCCCTTTGGCTTTCTCAGGATGAAGAACGACACGGTTACGAGAACAAGAGAAGCGCCGACAAGCGCGATCACCGAGAGCGCCACCGCTTCTGTCGAGTGGTTCTGTCCCATGAGCTGGAGCCAGACCGGGAACGTGTTGAACGACAGCAAGCTCGCCATCACGTACTCACCAAGGACGAATGCGAAGCAGAGGAATCCTGCCGACATGAGCGACACCCTCATGTTGGGAAGGAGGGCTCCCGTTATGACCTGGCGCCAGCTGGCGCCAAGGGAGCGGGCGGCATCGACCAGTGTACGGAGATCCAGGGCGCGCACGCCGTTATCGATGATCCGGTACGTGTACGGCATAGCGAGCACCACATACTCGAGGACCAGTATCACAGGCGTCCTGAGGATGCAGCCAGGAAGAAAGCTCAGCGTCCCAAGAATGCCCAGCACGACCACCACGACGGGGACCACAAGCGGCACCAGTGTAATGGCGTCCACAAGCGGCCTCCATCGTTGAGCCCGGAGATTGACCCATAGCGACGTTCCAAACAGCATGGTCAATGTAACCGCGACCGTTCCAACCCCAATCTCTGTAGAACGTCCCAGCGATGACCAGAGCTCGCCTGTGCCGAACGCGCGAACATACGCGGACGCCGACAGCCTGCCGTGGCTTCCAAGGAAGCTGTACCGTGCCGACGCGAGGAGCGGCGCGAGGAAGTAGGCGCCGACTATCGCGAACGACACCCAGCGGAATACATGGGCACGTCCCAGCCTGCCCGCTCGCGCGACACCTCGGCCGCTCACAGCCGCCACCACTCGCTGACGGCTGGAGCCAACTCCTTCAATGCAGCCACCGCGACGTCTTTCTCTGTGCAATGGCGTAGACGGATGCGACCACCAGCACCAGAACGACCATCTCGAGGCCAAGAGCGTCTCCGAGATTTGCCTGGTTAGCGATCACGTTCCCTGATATGAGGTTGCCGATCTGAAGTGGCACCAGCGGTATGACCCCGCCTGCGATCGCCTCCGCAGTCGCGTACGCCGCGAACGCATCGGTGAAGAGGATGAGCAGCCCTGCAAGAAAGGGTGGCATGAGAAGCGGGATCCCCACGTGCCACCAGTACTGCCTGCGCTTGGCCCCCAAGTTCGCTGCGGCGTCTGACCACTCCTGCCGGAGGCCCTCCACGGCCGGGAGCATGACCAGGACCATGAGCGGTATGAGAAAGTACTGGTAGACGATCACGAGACCGGTGACCGAGTACAGCGTAAAACCGTGAGAGTACGGGTCGTACCCCATGCTCGTGAGCAGCTTCGTGACGATGCCGAAGTTGCCTAGCGTAGCGATGAAGGCAAACGCAAGCGGGATGCCTCCGGTGTTCGCTAGGACGCCCGAGGCTGCGGTGACCGCACGGCGCAGCAGACGGTTCGGCGACGACACTATCGCCACCACCAGCACGAGGCCGACCAATGCCGCTATCAGCGCCGATATCGTCGACAGCTTCGCGCTCACGACGAAGGAGTGAAAGTAGCTGCCAGTCGTTGCCTGATGCAGGTTGCCCCATGTGAAGCTGCCGCTGTTGCTCCTGAAGGCGTCCACCAAGACGCCGATGGCGGGCACGAAGAAGAACACCGCCATGTACGCAAAGAAAGGAAGGAGGCCGAGCACCGGATGCCGCGATACACGTAAGGCATTCGCCCGCCGGTGCGCGAGCCGTTGCCTCTTCGATGTGCCGGACTTGCCGGCCTCTACCCTCTCCTGTTCCTGTACCGCCCCCAGATCACTCGGGCCGGCTATATCGACGGCCACTGGTTGACGACGGCCTGCTGAGCTTTGCTGAGCTCGGCCTGCGTCGGGAACGAGGGCACGCCGGTGACCTTGGGCAGCGCTGACAGTAGCGAGCGATCAACAGTTCCGTTCGCGGTCATCGCCGGCAGCTCCACCGGGCTTGCATACCCTGCAAGCCACAGGTTCTGGCCCGCAGGAGAGTAAAGGAACTCCTCCCAGAGCCGAGCCGCAGCAGGATCCGGAGCAAACTTGCTGATGGCCTGGACGTAGTACGACGCGTACTCCGCGTTCGGCGGCACGAACACCTTCCACTTGACACCCTTCGGCGCCAATCCCTGCTCATACTTCACCTGCAGGTAGCTCCAGTCGAGCGAGACGCGGCACTGACCACTCCCGATAGTGGCGGGGGTTGCGCCAGTCGGCACGAAATTGCCCGCCTTCGCCAGCTTCTTGAAGTACTGGATGCCCGGCTCGATGTTCCCAAACGATCCGCCGTTGGCAAGTGCGGCAGCATAAACCGCCGAGAACGCCGCCTGCGAGCTCTCCGGGTTGCCGTCCAAGCACACCGATCCCTTGAACTCCGGCGAAAGCAGGGAAGAGAGGCTGGTAGGCGCCTGCTTGAAGATGCTGGCGTCGTAGCCCACCGCAATGTAGCCGCCGTAGTCATCGAACCAGGCCCCATTGGGAGCCTTCTGGTCCGCTGGGATCGAGCTCCACGTTGCAACCTTGTAGGGAGCGAAAAGGCCCTCCGATGCGCCCTGGACCGCAAAGGAAGGACCGACGTCGACCACATCGGGCGCCTGAGCGCTGCCCTGCTGCGCTTTGATCGCAGCGAGCTCTTCGCCGCTCGATCCGTTCGGGTTGGCGCTGTTGACCTTGATGCCGTACTTCTTCTCGAAGGCGCTGATGATGCTCCCGTAGTTCGCCCAGTCAGGCGGCAGCGCTATCACGTTGAGCGACCCCTCGGCTTTGGCCGCCTTCACGAGGGATGCCATACCTCCGCAGGCAGACGCCGACGTCGCCTTAGACCAGCACGAGCTGGATGAGGCCGTTGATGTCGACGCCTGAGAGCTGCACGCGGCCAGAGCTGCTCCTGCAACCACGAGCGCAGCCGTAGACGCAAGAAAGGAAAGACACCTAGCGCCACGGCGCCCGCTGCTCTCGCCGCGCCCACTTCCCCCGCCACGACATGCCGCACCCTTTACGCGGCCCATCATCGCTCGATCCATCTACCGCTCCTCGCCATCAATCGTTGCCTGTTGCCTGCCACCGGCTTCCTCCAGACATCTCTGCCACTACCGGGATGAAGCATACCTGTTAAGACCGAGCCCCGGTGGACGGGATGTTAACGGCCAGCGAACAGCTCGGTTAAATCTCGACGAACAGTCCAACCGCCCGCTGCCTCGCATCAAGGCTGCTTTCGCTGCACCGACCCCGCCACGACGCCTTCCTGATAGCGAGCCACCTGGGGGAAGATGCTCACCGGCATCGCACACAGCAGGCACTGGTTGCCAAGACCGGCTTCGGGCGCCAGATGCTGATCAGGCCAACCTCCCGAGGCGATCTCGTACGCGCTGCCGGTTGCGATGCAGAACGCCGATCTTCCCGCCGGCGCGCAGGAGACCGCGTACAGATCAAGGCGGTTCATCGGGGAGGCCAGCCCTATCGGGGAGGTCCGCCATCTGGTTCCATTGAACGTCTCCGCTGGGTACTCTGGCCCGAGGGCGCCCTTCGGGGTGAATTGATCAACACCGTACATGCCAAGGGCAGAGGCGCCGGCACAGAACGTCCGAGAGAGACACGAGATGCCATCGAAGACGAGCCAGCGGGCACGAGACGGCGCCACTGGCGACCACGTCTTGCCGTTGAAGACATCGACGACAGGATCGAAGACTTCATAAGGGAACGCTTGGACTGCGACTGGACAATTGCAGCTAGGACCAGAATGAAACGGGCCTAGCAACCACGATCCCACAGCGACGCAGAAGCTGGTCGAGACACACGATACGCCCACAAGTCCCGGCACGCCTCCGTTGTCAGCAGCCAAGTACGTGCTCTTCTTCGCAACGGGAACTTCGCTCGCCCTCCACGTCTTGCCGTTGAAGACATCGACGATCGGAAAGGCGCCGCCGGCGCCGTTGTCGGGTGAAGCCTGCCCGACGGCGACGCAGAACCTAGCCGTGACACATGAGACGCTATTGAGCGCCCAGCCATGAAGAACACCTGAGTGCCGTTGAATCCGCGGCACTGCTCGTGGAACAGCAACCTTGTACGCAGTTGTTGAGACACGCCAGGACTTGCCATCAAAGTTCTCGACAACTGCTTGGCTGTCAACAGAGCTGTTACCTGGACCACTCACCGGCATCCGGAAGCCGACGGCGACGCAGAACCTGGAGGAAACGCATGACACCGCGTTCAGCGCCACACTGTGCTGAGCTGCGATCCCCTTCTTCGAAAAGACATCCGCCTTCCAGGCTTTGCCGTTGAATGTGACGATGTAGGGCCCGGATGGACCGGGCCCTACCGCTACACAGAACCTCTCCGACACACACGACACCGAGCTCAGCGCAGCGTCCGGAACCGATCCCTCGATGACGCCATCGTTCCAGGCCGTACCGTTGAAGCTCTCGACCACGGCGTTGCCGAGGTAGCTCGGGGTCTCAGAAAAGCTATTAGGGACAATATAAGAGCCATTAGGGCCATAAGATAATCTTGAAGGCGCGTTGACGAGGTTGGATGAAGGCCCGACGGGATACAGCGCGTAAGGCCAGCCGGGGCTTGTGCCCCCAACTGCGACGCAGAACTTTTCCGACACACACGATATGCCGGAAAGAAAACCAGTTGCAGCTACTCCAGCAGGCAAAGCAATCTTCGGCGGCGATACTGCGTGCCAGGAGAGTGGAAGCACAGCATGCTGGTAAGCGCGTCTAGAGCGAAGGTGGTGATTGCCAGGAGCGACGCGTGTCTTTGCGCTCGAATGCGATCCAGTGGCGCCACTAGCGGCGCAGCTCGCAAGGAGCGTCGCCATGACGACTACGACCACGAGGCGTGTAGCAGCTCTTTGCTGCTTGCCAAAGCCGCTTACAAGAACCCTTGCAGCCCTTGATCCCAGCGTGCAGACCCCATGCCTGTTCACCCTGTCACGCTCGCTGCAATGCCGACTATTCCAGCGTTCAAGCGCTTGCCACCCATGAAGCCGTAGAACGGGGCGTTGCCGAAACTGAAGATGCCCCTGTCTGATGCTACGAAACGATACCCCGATCCCGGCGCCGCGAGCGAAGACACGATAATGGAGACAGAGCCCTCGGCAGACTGAGGTGGGCTTGCGGAGTCGGTGACACTCACGCCAAAGCTGAAAGTACCTTGCTTGACTGGTACACCGGAGACAACTCCTGATGCGGATAGGGTGAGGCTGCGGGGACCCCGGTTAGTGAGCCAATGCCAATGAGAGTCGTTGTTGGTGTTGCTGATTCCATGCCTCGTTGAACTCGATCGGCGTCAGGTAGCCGTGCGAGCTGTGGAGGCGTTCGTGATTGT
>JAJYWA010000093.1 GCA_021791755.1 Actinomycetes bacterium
CGTGGATCTGGGAGTGGGTTGGTGGCAAAGGCGTGCGGCTTGTGGACCTCAGGGTACCGTCGGAGGCGGGCAGCGGCGCGCTCGGAGCGATTCCGGGGCTGGCGGTGGACGGCATGCTGCCTGGACGCCGCGAAGGTCGACCGAGTTGGGGTCGGCGACGCAGCTGGCGCTGCTGGTGCTGCTGTGCTGGCTTGTGCTGGGCATAGTGTTGTTGAATGCCCTGAGCTCATCGACGCCTGGGGCTAATGGTACGTCATCGACATCTTCGCCAGCTCCAGCTCCAGCGTCAGCGCTGGCGACTGGCGGCTCGCACAGTCATTCAGGCTCAACTCCCGCGCAGGCGAGCCACCGGCGGGTGACAGCTCCCGCGGCTGCAGCGGCTGCCGTTCCCAGTGCGATCCGGGTGCTCGTGGCAAACGGCACAAGCGTCACTGGGGCGGCGACCCGGTTCACCAACGCGTTGCGCACGGCGGGCTATAACGTTCTCTCGCCGGTGAACAGCACATCGCCAGCGGTTTCGAGCGTCGTCTACTTCGAGAAAGGTGATCGGGCGGATGCTATGGCAGTCGCGCAGTTTCTTGGTGTTGGCGCAGGTGCGGTCCAGCCGGCGCCGTCAAGCCTGCCGGTGCAGAGCTCGATGGGTGCGATGGTGTTGGTGATGATCGGTCCAGATCTCGCAAACCAGGCAGCGCCGTCTGCTGCGACCGGAACAGGCTGATCGTCGCGACCTCTGATCTTGGCGCTGAGGCCGCAGGAACCGCAGGAGGAACGGGAGTCGCAGGGGCGCTGGCGTCACAGGAGGGACTGTTCTGTGACCTCTTCTGAACGCAGGCCGAATGTCAAGCTGCCCGCTGATCTGGGCGCGTTCCAGCTGCCAGCCTTCTTTCAGAGGGTGTGCGAACAGCCGGAAAGATCTCTGATCATGCTCGACTTCGACGGAACCATCTCCGAGATCGTCGATGATCCTGCGCGTGCACGCCCGTTGCCTGGGGCGCCGGAGCTCCTCCGCCGCCTTGTCGAGAGCTTTGGGTTGGTTGCGATCGTGTCTGGTCGCTCGATCAGCTTTCTCTTGGACCGGCTTCACCTCACCGGCCAGGTCGCGGAGAAGGCCGCAGACCAGGCTGCGGGTGATGCGGCCACCGGCCAGGCCACGGCGAGCAAGAGCATGCCCGAGGCGGCGAAGGGCCTGGTGCTAGTCGGCTCTCACGGCGCAGAAATGTGGACCTACGCGAGTGGCACGCAGGTCTCCGATGTGGATGGCCGTCAGGTCAGCGGCGACTGGGCGGAGATCCTCGGCGCGCTGGAGGCAACAGCGCGCGCGGAGCTGGGGAATGCGGTCTTGGTGGAGAACAAGCGCCTTGGTCTCACGCTCCATTGGCGCATGAGACCTGACATGGAGGCCGTTGCTGTGGAGCTTGCGCAACGCCTCGCCAGCGAATACGGCGTTGTGCCTCACAGCGGACATATGTGCATCGAGCTGCGACCGGCTATGAGCCCCAGCAAGGGCGATGCTGTCCGTCAACTCCTTCGTTTACCCTTGCGATCGAAGGCGTCGAGCGCAGGGCGCGCTCAGACTCCACTTGACGGCGAGGTCGGGTCCGCGGTGTACGTGGGTGACGACGTTGGTGATCTCGACGCGTTCCGCGCACTCGACCGTAGTGCGGATGAGGCGGGACTCTACCGGGTGAAGGTGGCGGTGGGAGGACCCGAGGCGCCGGCAGAGCTTCTTTCTGAGGCGGATCTGGTGGTGGACGGTCCTTGGCAAGTGATGCAGCTCCTCGAGGCACTCTGTTCGGCAGCGCAGCATGTGTCGACAGGCGGGCACTCGTAATCCGGTGACATGCGGATGCGCCAGCACACCGGCATGCGGATGCGCCAGCAGACCGGCATGTGGATGCGCCAGCAGACCGGTGCTGGGACGCACGATCATTGTGTCGGAGTGGATCGGCTGTGGGCTCGTTGCGCCGCTGCTACCTGGCGGTTAAGCCAGGTCTTGCTGGACTGTCCCACCACACGGTTCCTGAGAGCTGCAGCGCGCTGAGAACGTTCGCTCGGGTCCATGGACAACGCATTCGACAGCGCAGCAGCGGTCTCCGAGATGTCGAACGGATTGATGTCGATTGTCAGGTCACCCAGCTCCTCGATCACCCCGGCCTCTCTGGAGAGCACGATGACGCCACTGTTGGCATTGACCAGTGCGCCCTCTTTGGCCACGAGGTTGAGACCGTCCCTGAGCGGGTTCACCAAGAGAACGTCGTAGCGTCGCAAGGCCGCTACCGCGCTGGGTAGGTCGTCTTTCACCTCCAGGACGATCGGTGTCCAGCCCGGGGTCGCCCAACGCTCGTTGATCTGGTTCACCAGCGTCTCGACTTCAAGACGGTAGCCCGTGTAGTCGGCAAGGTTCTCACGTGTAGCGTACGAGAGAGCGATGAACACGATGCGCTCGCGTAGCGCCGGCTCGCTATGGAGCAGCTCGTCGTAGGCTAAGAAGCCTCGCAGGAAGTTCTTCGACGGGTCCATCCGGTCGACTCGCAAGATCAGCTTGCGATCGCCGATGACGTCTTCCAGTGCGGAGAAGGCCTTGCCGCACTCGTCTGAGGCAGCAATAGCGGCGAGGCGTCCTTTATCAGGTGAGAGCGAGGCGGAGAAGGTTGACGGGAGAGACGGGAGATGAGGTCCGAGGAGACGATGGTCGGTCGTGGGCCCGCCGGTCGTGGGCTTGTCGGCGGTCAGCCTGCCGGCGGCTAGCTCGGCAGTTGTTAGCTCGGCGCTGGCTACGCCGTAGTCGCTCTTCGCTCTGCCCGGCAACCTCGTTGGCTGGTCAATGTGCAGCTGCTTGCAGCAGTCGCGAAACGACGCGGCCCACCTGCGGGTGTGGAACCCGCACGCTCCGAACTGCGCCATGCCGCCGAGCAGCTCTGATGCGATGCGGGTGGGGAGGATCCCCAGTTCGGCGGGGCTGCAGAACGGCGTGTGGCTGAAGTGCACGGTGCGAAGATCCGGTCGGTCTTGGCGAAGCCGTGCTCCTACGAGCGAGAGGTGGTAGTCCTGGACAAGCACGCATGCGTTTGGTGGAGCATGCTCGGCGATCGCGCCGGCGAAGAGATCGTTGATCTCCCGGTAGCGCTCCCACGCTTCGTGCCAACGACGCTCGAACCTGGGTCTTCGCACGAGGTCGAAGAGGCCGTGGTAGATGAACCACAGCGTCGCGTTCGAGATCACGTCATAGGCCATGCGGTAGCTCGACACGTCGGGGACAAGGGGGACCAGCACTGCTCCGTCCAGCTTGAACAGGCCCTTGCTGGCAGCTTCACGATCGGCTTCGCTGATGGTCCCCGAGATCCAGGTGACTCCCGAGCCGGCGAGAAGGGGATGGAAGGCAGAAGCCAGGCCGCCAGCTCCATCGCGAGGCACGAGCCCTCCGTCAGCGCCATACGAGAATGACAATGGTCCCCGGTTCGACACCACCACCACGTCCGGGGTCGCCATATCACGCGACCCTATCTCGCGAGCGCGGGCTCCGCAGATCAGGGCATGTTCTCGCAGCTCCCGATAAGTTCAAGGGGACGGCGAGCGCCCTCCAAGTTGGCGGGGCGATCGCAGCTGCCGCAGCCAAGGCCGCATGGCGATGTGCGCTGCTGCCACTTTCGGATGGAGGTGACGGCTTTCTCGAGGCTCTCGGGCTCACCGCATCCGCACCAAGCGCCGTACCTGCTGCTGGCCAACCGGGCCAACCAGGCCAACCAGGTCGGATGGACGTCCGCACCGTCTTCTCCCGGGTGACCGGCCCGTTGGGGTTGCCCGTGCTTGCAGGCTGGTCGATTGCCGGTGAAAGAGCCTACATCGAGTCGGCGAGGGCATCAGGGCTTACGCTGGCCGGTGGCAGGTCGAGGAACGACCCGATCGGAGCCACCAGCCGGGGGACAGGAGAGCTTGTTGCGCTCGCCGTAGGTTCAGGAGCTACGCGGTTGCTGGTCGGTGTGGGTGGCTCGGCCTGCACAGACGGCGGATTGGGCGCTGTGGAAGCTCTGGGCTTTGGCGAAGCATTGCGTGGGCCGGGGCCCGACCGTGCGGGGAAGGTCGAGATGGTGGTTGCGTGCGACGTGAAGGCAACCTTCCTGGATGCGGCGGACCTCTTTGCCCGGCAGAAAGGAGCGACCAAAGAGCAGGTCGCCCTGTTGAGACAGCGTCTGGTGGAAGTGGCGGATATCTACCGGTCGCGGCTGGGCGTAGACGTGACTACCTTGCCAGGCGGCGGCGCAGCGGGCGGCTTGGCGGGCGGCCTGGCGGCTCTGGGCGCTCGATTGGTTCCAGGCATCGAGCTCGTCGCCGCTGAGGCCGGCCTCGCGGAGCAGATCGCGGCGTCCGATCTCGTGATCACCGGCGAAGGAGCGATGGATCGCCAGTCCTTCGAAGGCAAGGTGGTTGGCGGCGTCGTGTCGAAAGCCGTCGAGGCCGGTGTGCAGGTGGTCATCATCGTCGGGCGGGTAGATGGACGGTCGCGCTCTATGGCGGAGAGCCGGGGCGTCGAGGTGGTGTCGCTGGTGGAGAGGTTCGGTGAGCGACGAGCGATGAGCAAGCCTCTTTGGTGCATCGAGATGGCAGCTGCTCGAGTGCTGGAGAGCTGGACAGCTGGCTCGTAGACCGACCCTTCCCCCAGGCCGGCTCCTCTCAGCGGGCTTCGACGCGGCGTCCCGACCGGTGAAGGAAGTCGATGAGGGCCGGAAGCTGCTCATCGTCGTCCGGCAGTGCGCGCGCCTCGAGTTGGCAGCGTGAGAGAGCGGCGACCATGACCTCGGCTGCCTGTGACGAGAGCTCTTCGAGCGGCCTGTTGCGATGAGCCCTGACGTCGAGGTCGACTTGGGCGATGTGCCCGGTCCCGAACCGTCTCGCAACGTCGATGAGCAGGGCGATCTCGACTCCGTACCCGGCTGAGAACGGTACGCTCTCCAGGACCTCCCGTGTTGCTGCAGTTTCTCCCGCAAGAGGCTGGCGCACGAAGGCGAGCTCGGGGAAGAAGAGCCGGATAATTGGCCTGGCCACCAGCTCGGTCACACGGCCGCCACCAGCTGCGTCGCTTCCGATTGGCCTCCGGTAGGCTCCCTTGACGAGAGCGGTGCTTTGGTCCACCAGCAGCGGGCCGACCAGGCCCGTTACGAACCGGCTGTCGAAGTTGACGATATCGGCATCGCAGAAGACGATGATGTCGCCGTGTGATTCGAGCACGGCCGTCCACATTGCGGCGCCCTTGCCTGCGCCGCCTGCGCCGCCACGCGGCGTCTCAGCCGTGAGAGCCGTTCGGGCCGGAACGACGCGGGCGCCGGATTTGCGAGCCACGGTGGCCGTTGCGTCGGTCGAGCCGTCGTCTATGACCATGATCTCGTCGACCAGGCCGGCAGGCCCGGCAAGCTCGGAGCTGATGGCGCTCACGATCGGACCGATGGTGAGAGCTTCGTTGCGCGCCGGCAGGCAGACCGAGATCGAGCGAGCTCCCTTGACTGCCATGAGGTGATCGAGCGGGAGGTCGCTATGATGAGAGATGTGCGGGGAGCAGTTCGGCTCGCTCGGTCGGGGGTGGTCAGGCGGCATCGCTGCCCATCATGCCACTGCGGCGGGGAGGAGCCTCAGAAGGGCTGTGCTTGACGAGCTAGAGCAATCCGTATAATCATGTAAGTGCCATCATCCAGAGCGGCCGAGGGACCGGGCCTGTAGACGCCGCGGCAACCAGTTGCCCCTTCCAGGGCGCAAGGTGCCAATGCCCGAGCGATGAGGAGGACCGTCGTGGACTTCGTCAAAGGCCTGCGCTGCCGCGAGTGCGGGCGAACATATCCCGTCGAGGCGTTGCACGTCTGCGATTACTGTTTCGGCCCGCTGGAGGTCACCTACGATTACGATGCGCTCCGGCGCTCGGTGACCCGGGAGAAGATCGCCGCGGGGCCGCTCACGATCTGGCGTTACGCCGACCTGCTGCCGGTCAGCGACGCAGCGCCGGTAGATCTCGGCGCCGGCTTCACACCCTTGGTGCGGGCTGATCGCCTGGCCGCGGAGCTCGGCCTCACGGAGCTGTGGATCAAGAACGACACCGTGAACCCGACAGCCTCCTTCAAGGACCGAGTCGTCTCGGTGTCCCTGACGAAGGCACGCCAGCTTGGTTTCAAGGTCGCCGCGTGCGCATCGACGGGCAACCTGGCCAACTCGGTGGCAGCGCACGCTGCCCGAGCGGGAATCACCTCCTATGTGTTCATCCCGGATGACTTGGAGATGGCCAAGGTCGTCACGACAGCGGTCTACGGGGGGAACCTCGTGGCTGTGCGGGGGAATTACGATGACGTGAACCGCCTCTGTGCAGAGCTGACGAGCGAGCATCCTACCTGGGCCTTTGTGAATGTAAACCTTCGCACCTACTACGCCGAGGGTTCGAAGACCCTTGCGTTCGAGGTAGCCGAACAGCTTGGCTGGCAGGTGCCGGATCACGTTATCGTGCCTGTGGCCTCGGGCAGCCAGCTGACGAAGATCCATAAGGGTTTCATCGAGCTCGGAAAGGTCGGCCTGCTGGACGAAGACGAGCCTCACGTCCGCATCTCGGGCGCGCAGGCTGCCGGATGCGCTCCGGTGGCGAACGCCTTCGTGGAGCAGAGCGACTATGTGCGTCCGGTTAAGCCTGCCACGATCGCGAAGTCATTGGCCATTGGCAACCCGGCGGACGGGTGGTACGCCCTGGAGACCGTTCGTTCGACTGGCGGGGCGTTTGCGTCTGCGAGCGACCCCGAGATCCTGGATGCCATCCGATTGCTGGCGAGAACTGAGGGTATATTTGCCGAGACTGCGGGCGGTGTGACGATTGCGGCCCTCGAGAAGCTTGTGTCGAACGGCGCCGTCCGGCCGGATGAGCGCGTCGTGGCCTACGTTACCGGTCATGGGTTGAAGACGGTCGAGGCTCTTGCCGGCACGGTTGCGCCGACTACCACGATCGACCCCACCCTGGATGCCTTCGAAGCAGCCCTGGATGCGGGTGACCTGTCTGACGGAGCGTGATCGATGGCCGGCATGCGTCAGCTTGACGAGGCTCGGCATGTAGCATGAGATCACAGCCGAAGATCACAGCCGAGAGAACTTCCATTGCCCCCAGCGCTATCGAGACCGAGGTGAGCACCACATGAGCGTTACCGTCCGCATTCCAACACAGCTTCGCAACCTGACCGGAGGGCTGGGAGAGGTCCCGGTCGAGGCTTCGACCCTCCGAGATGCCATTGGCGCGCTGGACGCGAACCATCCTGGCTTCCGGGAGCGGGTCCTCGATGATGAAGGCGGTCTGAGGAGGTTTGTGAACGTGTTCGTCGCGGACGAGGACGTGCGATTTCTCGACGGCCTCGACACGCAGGTGTCGGACGGCCAGACGATCTCCATCGTGCCGGCGGTCGCCGGCGGATAAGCGGTCGCCGGCGTATAAGCGGACAAGCAGGCGAGCGGACAAGCGGCTGTTTCTCCCCTGCCGGCGCCTGCTGGCGCCCCGCGTGGGTGGCGGGACGGGCGAGGGTGGCGGGACGTGGGGACGTGGGAACTGTTGATCCCACGAGCGGCCCCGGTCGACCCACGCATGCGCACCGGAGATCACATGCGCACCGGAGATGATCAGCCCATGGATCCAGCCGTCGAACCTCACCTTGCCACATCAGCCCTACTAACAATTGACACTCAGGTCGATACACTTGACGGCCAGCCTTTGGAGATCCCGGGCACCTCAGCTGTCCTGGCGCGAGCTGTCCTGGCTCGCATCGGGCTGCCTGCTCGCCCCTGGCCCTAGCGCCCCACGACGGTCTCGAGCCAGACGACGCGCTGCTGTTACCGGAGGCTTGCAGGTCCTCGGCCCCGGTGAGCTGGTGATGTACAAGCCCCGCTGGGGCGTTTTCTTCGAGACGTCGCTCGATGAGCACCTCGCGACCCTCGGCGTCGACACCATTGTGCTCTGTGGTTGCAACTATCCCAACTGCCCGCGTACATCGATCTACGAGGCCAGCGAACGTGACTATCGGGTGGTGCTCGTCGACGACGCGGTGTCCGGTCTCTATGAGCGCGGGCTCGCGGAGATGGCCAATATCGGTGTAGCCGTGCTCTCAGCAGGTGAGATCGTCGATGCCCTGGAGCATGGCTGAGCTCTTGCGGCTGGGCTGAGCTGGCCTGAGCTGAGCTGAGCCACTTGAAGCGCGAAGGGACGGATTCGGGGCCGTGTACCTGCTCAGTTGCAGATCGCGTTCAATCGTGGTTTGCTGTTAGCACTCGGGCATTGAGAGTGCTAACAGTGTCGAGGGTGTGATGCAGAGTACGAAGTAGGACCGTGGTGTGGGGGACTGCGGCGTAAGAGACTGCGGTGTGCAGGACCACGTGAGGGCCATATGCCGTTGGGCAGCTGTCGGGAGGCAGCTGTCGGGAGGCGGCAGGCGGTGCTCTGGTGGTCTATAGGCGTGGTGGTCAGGTGGTCTGGTAACGAAGCCAGGAAGAAGACATGCAAGTCATTGGGAAACAGAAAGAAAGAGATGTGAGGAGGCCATGAGATGCCGAAGTTGATTGCTTTTGACGAGAAGGCCCGGCGTTCGCTCGAGACCGGTATGAACCAGCTTGCGGATGCCGTGCGGGTTACGTTGGGTCCGAAGGGCCGCAATGTCGTTCTCGAGAAGAAGTGGGGCGCTCCGACGATCACGAACGACGGAGTGTCGATCGCCAAGGAGATCGACTTGGAGGACCCCTTCGAGAAGATCGGCGCCGAGCTGGTGAAGGAGGTTGCGAAGAAGACCGATGACGTGGCCGGGGACGGCACGACCACGGCGACGGTGCTCGCGTGGGCGATGGTGGGGGAGGGATTGCGCAACGTCGCCGCCGGAGCGAACCCGATGTCACTCAAGAAGGGCATCGAGGCCGCCGTCGAGACGGCGATCGCTTCTCTCAAGTCGAACGCGAAGGACACGGACTCGAAAGACCAGATCGCGCAGGTTGCGGCCATCTCCGCGGCTGATCCCGAGATCGGCGAGATGATCTCGGAAGCGATAGACAAGGTCGGCAAGGATGGCGTCATCACCGTCGAGGAGTCACAGACCTTCGGCATGGAGATGGACCTCGTGGAGGGCATGCGCTTCGACAAGGGCTACATTTCCCCGTACTTCGTCACCGACCCCGAGCGCATGGAGGCAGTGATCGAAGACGCCTACGTGCTGCTGGTTGGCTCGAAGGTCTCAGCGGTACGCGACCTCCTGCCAGTGCTCGAGAAAGTCATGCAGTCCGGCAAGCCGCTCGTGCTCATAGCCGAGGATGTCGAGGGCGAGGCGCTTGCCACGCTCGTGGTCAACAAGATCCGCGGCACCTTCAAGAGCGTTGCTGTCAAGGCGCCGGGTTTTGGCGAAAGGCGCAAGGCAATGCTTCAGGACATGGCCATACTGACCGGAGGCCAGGTCGTGACCGAAGAGGTTGGCTTGAAGTTGGACAGCGTCGGCCTTGACATGCTTGGCCGTGCCCGCAAGGTCGTGGTGACGAAGGACGAGACCACTATCGTCGAGGGCGCTGGCGACGATGCGGATATCAAGGGACGGATCAACCAGATCAAGGCTGAGATCGACAACACTGACTCTGACTACGACCGTGAGAAGCTTCAGGAGCGTTTGGCGAAGCTGACCGGTGGCGTAGCGATCATCAAGGTCGGTGCTGCGACGGAGGTCGAGCTCAAGGAGAAGAAGCACCGCATCGAGGATGCCGTCTCGACGACGAAGGCGGCCATAGAAGAGGGTGTGGTAGCTGGCGGAGGGGTTGCCCTCCTGAGGGCTCAGTCGAAGATCCTCGAGCGGTCAAAGGAGCTCAGCGGCGACGCGGCCACCGGCGCCCGGATCGTGGCAAGAGCTGTCGAGGAGCCCCTCAAGCAGATCGCCGTGAACGCCGGCCTCGAAGGTGGCGTCTTCGTGTAAAAGGTGCGGGGTCTTTCGAGCCCATCGGAAGGTCTCAACGCTGCGACCGG
>JAJYWA010000009.1 GCA_021791755.1 Actinomycetes bacterium
CGCTGCTGGGCCTCGCCGGCCTCGCCGGTCAGCGACCTAACATGTCAGACCGGCGTGATAGAACCAAACGTGAAGATGGGTGAGGTCCAAACGTGAAGACCTCTGTGGTGGGCCCGGCAGGACTCGAACCTGCGACCAAAGGATTATGAGTCCTCCGCTCTAACCGCTGAGCTACGGGCCCTCGAGGGTACCTCGAACGAGCTTGGAAAGGACACTGCAGCTCCGGGGGAGAGACTCGAACTCTCAACCACACGGTTAACAGCCGCGTGCTCTGCCAGTTGAGCTACCCCGGAAACGCTCGAACATTACCAGATTATTGTCGCCTCGTACGCAATCTCTCATCCTCTCGGCGTCTCGCTCTCCCCAGAGCCCGATGACCTCGGTCTTCGTTTCCAAGCTTGGAGCGAATCCTCGTTCACTTACTTGACGACTGCAGAGGTATAGGATCGAGACCATGAAGTGTGGCGAGCTAGTGGATGATTTCGAGTTGGTGGACCAGCATGGCGCAGCCGTCAAGCTCAGCGGTGAGCTTGCGAATGGCCCGGTCGTCATTTTCTTTTTCCCACGAGCGTTCACGCGTGGTTGCACTCAGGAGAGCTGCCATTTTCGGGATCTGTCCGCGGAGTTTGCGGCGCTTGGCAGCCGGTGCCTCGGGATCAGCACGGATCCAGTCGAGCGCCAGGCCCGCTTTGCAACGTCGAATTCATTCGACTTCCCACTCCTGAGCGACCCGGACCGCTCGGTCGCAAAGGCATTTGGCGTCGCGCGGGTTCGGCCGCTGTTCAATCGGAGGAGCACCTTTGTCATCGGCACGGATCACCGAGCTCTCGCAGTCATACACGACGAGATGAACATGAACAAGCATGCCGACGAGGCGCTACGGGTCCTCCGAGGCCTCAGCGATGGCCAGCGGTAGCCACGGCGCGAGGCCGCGCGCGAGACGGTGGAGCAGGTGGCGTTGTCGGGCGTACCGGCTGTCCTGCCGCAGTGACTGGCGCGTTGAATTGTGCAGGGATGTCATGTATCATGAATAACCTATGCTGAAGCTAAGTACATTATCCAGAGGGCGGAAGAAGGCGATCCTGTGGAGCATCGTGTTGATCGCTATCACCGGTGTGCTCCAGCGCCTATTTTTCCTCAACGTCACCTGGGCGAGTGCGCTCACGGCGAGTGTGTTCATGTTGGCCTGCTTCGTGGCGATCTGCGCGGTCTGCATACCGCCCAGCGAAGTCGGTCTGCGCCGGAGCGCCTAGCTCCTAGAGCGTACCTCCGTTACGTGCTCTGTTGCATGCGCAGCTTCGTCAGTAGCGAGGTAGGTCTGTTGGCGCGCTCGCTTGGCAACCATTAGAAATGGCCCCATGAGCCGCGTGAGCCGTACCAGTGCGATCGTGATCGGAGTTGCAGCGGGCTGTCTTTTGGGATCACGTTCGGGGCGGAAACTTTGTCGACAGGTGCCTGACCAGGTGGCAAAGGCGTGTGGCCTTGCGAGCTGTCCCAGCTCGCAGGTGATCGCGAGCAAGGCGTCGGCAGCGGCGACGCTTGCGGTCGAACGAGGTCGTGACCTGATCGGACAGCGACGCGCGCAGGAGACCCCGTAGCGCTGGAGCGGAACGCCGCTAGCCTGGCGCTAATCTGGACTGAGTGATGGCGGACGAGAAGGAGTGATGGCGCGCGCAAGTGCGAGCGGCGCCTCTGGGAGCAATGACTCATCTCTGCGCGGATCGGCAGCGAGCTCGCCAGGCAGAATGCCAAAAGGCGAATCACCCCCAGACAGCCCTGTTGCCGGTGGGGGCCGGTCGGAAGGCAGGTCAGTAAGCAGGCCTCCCGCAAGACTGGCGGTCCGCACGCAGCTTGCCAGCCGTGCTGCGGCACTCGTTGGACGAACTTCTCGGGCGCTCCGTCGTGGTGATGGGACGGTGATAGGCGGTCAGGTAGCTCTCGCGATAGATCCGCACGCTCTTGGCAAGCTGGCCGCCGGGCGACTCGTGGTCCTGGTGAGTGGCACGAACGGGAAGACGACCACGACCAAGCTACTGGCGGAATCGGTCGGTGCACGTTCCGCGGTGCTTACGAACGAAGGAGGGGCGAACCTACCAGGAGGCCTTGTCGCCGCGCTTGCGACGGGAGCCCGCGGCGCGCCGGCGGTATTGGAGGTCGACGAGGGCTATCTGGGAATGGTTGCCGAGGTCGTGGCGCCTGGTGTGATCGTGCTGCTCAATTTGAGCAGGGACCAGCTGGATCGGGTCAGTGAGGTGCGCATGCAAGCGGACAAGTGGCGCGCAGCCCTCGCGCGCTTGAAGGCTGTGCACGTGGTGGCTAACTGCGATGACCCACTGGTCGTCTGGGCGGCAAGCGCCGCGGCAACTGTGACGTGGGTGGCAGGGGGGCAGTCATGGAGGGGCGACTCTGCCGGCTGTCCTCGCTGCAGTGGTCGGCTGGTCTACGCCGCTTCAGACGGCTGGTCCTGCGCGTGCGGCTTCGACCGGCCGGATCCCGACGTCTGGGTGGAGGGTGGCGTGATGCACATGAAGGTGGCAGCTCCCGGACCGACGACAGCTCCTGGGCCGACCAAAGTTCCTGGACCAACCACAGTTCCTAGACCAACGGCCGCGGTGGCGCCTAGGGGCACAGCGGTTGAGAGCTGGCCGATTGACCTGCCCTTGCCGGGGCGTTGCAACCTCTCCAACGCGTCGATGGCCGCAGCGGCTGCAAAGCTGATGGGGGTGGATGTTGCTGAGTCCATCGCAGCGATGGCCAAGGTCGACGAGGTGGCCGGCCGGTACGGCGCTTTCCAGCTGGATGGGGTCGAGGTACGTATGCTCCTTGCCAAGAACCCCGCAGGCTGGATGGAGCTGCTTGACCTTCTCGCTGGAGGATCGCGGCCACTGGTCGTTGCGATCAATGCCCGAATCGCAGATGGCCAGGATCCTTCCTGGCTGTGGGACGTGCCGTTCGAGCGGCTGGCGGGTCGTCGTGTGGTAGCCAGCGGCGCCAGGTGCTGGGATCTCGCCGTGCGCCTGACCTACGCGAACGTCCCTCACATCACGACGCCGAACCTGCCTGGAGCAATCGTTGCTGCCGGGGAGCCGGTCGTAGACTTCGCAGGCAATTACACAGCCTTTCAAGACCTGAGGGCTCATATGCGGCGCGCGCGGTCGGGTGTTGTTCCGGCGGTCAGCACAGACGGTGATCAGAGCATGCCCGCGGAGCGTGGTCCCGCAACCTCACGGCGTCCTGCGGCCGAGCCGGCCGCAGTTGGCACGGAGAAACCCGAGGAGCTCAGATGAGGGAGTCCACGCTAAGGGTTGTGACGGTTCATCCGGACCTGCTCGGTACGTATGGTGACTCCGGCAATGCTCTCGTCCTTGTTCAGCGAGCCCGATGGCGAGGTGTTCCGGCCACGCTCGTGGAGGCGCCGTCCGGCAAGCCGCTTCCACAGGGTGGCGACATCTACTGCCTGGGCGGTGGCGAGGACGCCCCGCAGACGCGTGCGGCGATTGACCTACGAAGCGGACAGGCCCTGTCGAGCGCGGTGGGCTCGGGAGCAGCACTGCTCGCGGTGTGTGCCGGGTTCCAGCTGCTGGGAGAAGCATTCGCAGGTCCAGATGGAGATCTCCAGCAGGGACTCGGCATCCTTGACATGCGAACCCGGAGAGGATCCGGTCGCCGTGCGGTAGGTGAGCTGATGTCGAAGGCGTGTGGGAGGCTTGGCCTTGCAGACGATTCGCGGACGCTTACGGGCTTCGAGAACCATGCCGGACGCACCGATCTTGGCGAGGGGGTTGAGCCTCTGGGCGAGGTCCTCAGAGGTGTGGGCAACGCTGTGGGCAACGGGTCTGCGGTGGCGGTGGATGGAGCGGTGGCCGAGCGGGTAGTCGGGACCTATATGCACGGCCCTGTTCTAGCGCGCAACCCAGCCCTCGCAGACATCCTCCTGGGCTGGGTGCTCGGAGAGCTTGGTCCGATCGATGCCGGCATTGCAGACAACCTGACTGAAGAGACGGCCTCGCTCCGGGAATTCGTGCTCGGAGCTGGCGGCGATCGTCCGGCGCCGGCCGTTGGTTGGGGCCGGATCCGGCGATCGAGGCGTTTGGTCCGCCTAGCTTTGCGGACGCGGGGTCAGGCCAGCTGAGCTCTGGCGGGAACGGATGAGGTTGAGTGCTCCACCGGCACGAAACCACTCAATTTGCTCGCTTGTCATGGTGTGCCTGCACACTATCTCGTCAGCTGGCGAGCTGGGATGGTTGATCCTGCAGGTAACTGGCCTTCCGGGCTCCAGGGTCGAGAGCCCGAGAATCGAGATGCTGTCACCTGCGCCGATGAGGTCGTAGTCACCAGCCTCGGCAAATGTAAGCGGGAGCACGCCCTGTTTTTTCAAGTTGGTCTCGTGTATTCGGGCAAAGGAACGAGCGATCACGGCTGCTCCACCCAGGTAGCGAGGCTCCATCGCCGCATGCTCCCTGGAGGAACCCTCGCCGTAGTTCGCGTCGCCGATCGCGGCCCAGCGCTTACCAGCCGTCTTGATGTGAAGAGCGACCTCCGAAAGGGGCTCGATCCGTCCGTCAATGGGGCACGGTCCGGTTCCAGGCTCATCCGAGAAGGCATTGGTGACACCGGAGAACAGGTTCTTCGAGATGTTCTCGAGGTGACCCCTGAAGCGCAGCCAGGCGCCGGCCGGCGAGATGTGATCGGTCGTGCACTTGCCTGATGCCTTCATGAGCACTGGAAGTTCGATGAAATCTCCACCGTCCCAGGGGCTGAAGGGTTCGAGCCGCTGGAGTCGCTCGCTCCCGGTGCGGATCAGCGCCTCGGTGGCGGTGCGTTGAGGCCCGGCAGGCGGAGCGATGAAGCCGTCGATCGCAGGGGTGAAACCTGCTGTGGGCAGCTCCTCTCCTGATGGCGGCTCCAAGGGCATGCCGTCGATCAGTCCATCTTGCGGGTCGAAGTCGAGCGTGCCGGCGAGTGCGTAAGCTACGACGACCTCTGGGGAGGCTATGAAGGCGAGCGTGTTCGGATTGCCGTCATTGCGCTTGGGGAAGTTCCGGTTGTAGGAGGTCAGGATCGAATTTGTCTGACCAGCTTGAACATCGTCTCGGCGCCACTGGCCGATGCAAGGCCCGCAGGCGTTGGCGAGCACTGTGGCGCCTATCTTCTCCAGATCGGCGAGGAGGCCGTCACGCTCTATCGTGGCCCGCACTCTCTCCGAGCCTGGTGTCACAAGCAGGGGGGTCTTCACCTGGAGCCCTCGTGCGCTGGCCTGGCGAGCTATGTGCGCCGCTCTCGTCACATCTTCATAGGAGGAGTTCGTGCAGGAGCCGACCAGGCACTGCGACAGTTCGAGTGGCCAACCGTTGGCGCGCGCGTCGGAAGCCATCTCCGATGCCGGCCTTGCGCGGTCCGGTGTATGGGGGCCGACTATGTGCGGCTTCAGGGCTGAAAGGTCGATCTCGATGACCGCGTCGAAGTAACGGCCGGGGTCGCTCAGCACCTCTTCATCCGCGCGCAGGTGAGCGCTGGCTTCCTCTGCAAGCCTTGCGATCTGTGATCGACCTGTCTTTTCGAGGTAGGACGCAGAGTGTCGATCGAAGGGGAACAGCGAGCAGGTGGCTCCGATCTCTGCGCCCATGTTGCAGATAGTTGCCTTCCCTGTCGCACTGAGCGACTCGGCGCCAGGGCCGAAGTACTCGACGATCGCGCCAGTGCCGCCCGACACGGTGAGGATCTGCGCAACCTTCAAGATGACGTCCTTGGCGGACGTCCATCCTTCCGGCGATCCGGTGAGGTGGACGCCGATGATCCGTGGCCACGTCAGTCCTAAGGCGCTTCCCACCATGACATCGACCGCGTCCGCTCCACCCACGCCCACCGCCACCATTGCGAGACCTCCCGCGTTAGGGGTGTGGCTGTCGGTGCCTATCATCATGCCGCCGGGGAACGCGTACTGCTCCAGCGCCACTTGGTGAATAATGCCCGATCCCGGTTTCCAGAATCCGATCCCGTACCGGGCGCACGCCGTCCTCAGGAAATCGTACACCTCGAGGTTTGCCTCGAGAGCCGCATCGAGGTCGTCTCGAGCGCCGGCGCGAGCCTGGATCAGGTGGTCACAGTGGACGCTGGAAGGCACGGCGACCTCATCCATGCCGGCGGTCATGAACTGCAGGAGTGCCATCTGAGCGGTGGCGTCCTGCATGGCGACCCTGTCTGGCATGAACGCGGCCTCGCTCCCGGCTGCCTCGACATCGCGGCTCTCTGGCGCCGCCAGATGGTTGAAGAGGATCTTCTCCGCAAGGGTTACGGGCCGGCCCAGCTTCTCGCGAGCGATCTGCACCCGTGCGGGGAGTCTTGCATAGACGCTGGCAACCAGCTCTGTGGGGGTCTCTGCTGCGACTTGAGGCATGCTCCGATCCTACCGGAGCCACTCGGGATGTCGCCCGTCGTGGTGTTCTTCGAGGAGCCAGGCTCTTCTCCATGGAGACGTCTGAGGTCCTCTGAGGTCTGGGGTCTCACCGCTGGCGCTGCGCCTGAGCGCTGACCACCAATCGGTGGACACCTCATCGGCCAGGACGGCTACTCCTGCCTCGATCCTCTTGGCAAAGCGCCTCGCATCCTCCGATTCCAAGCAGTGCAGCGCTGGGCCGAACGTTACACGCGTACGACCCGGTCGCAGCCTCCGGGAGTCCTTGGCCAGCATGGCCCTCGTTCCTTTTACATGCACGGGCACCACAGGACACCCGGTGCGCCGCGACAGGTAGGCAGCTCCGCCTCGAAACTCCTGGGCCCATCCATCGACTGAGCGTGTTCCCTCGGGAAAGATCACGAGGTGCCATCCGCTCGCCAGCAGCTCACAGGCGGCTCTCGCTGAGCTGCGGTCGACTCGTTCGCGCTCCAACGGGATCGCACCGAGCACCGCCGCAGACAGGAAACCCTTCCAGCGCCGATCGAAGAAATAGTCGGACGCGGCCGCTACGACGCACCTGTGCCTGATCTCGGGAGGAAGGCTCGTCAGCAGTAGCGGGGTGTCAAAGTGACTTGAGTGGTTGGCTGCGAAGATGAACGGCCCTCGAGCTAGAGCCAGCTTGTCCAACCCGATGACCTCAGGTGTCGCGAGCACCGCTGCCGCAGGCTTGATGATCCAATCCATGGTCGCTGCTCTTGCGACGCGGGCGGGGTACTTGCGGGACCATCCGGTGTTGAAATTGACGCCAGTGTGACTTTCGCTCGGAGGCCGGTCAACCGAAGAAGGCCACGATGGAGCCGTCCAGGGGAAGGATCGAGGTCCGAGAGCGAGCGACCGCGCCCTGGACGATGCACGAGCCCAGGCACTCAGCGCCGAGCGCACATGTCGTAGCGCGGGCTGGGCTCGCTTCTTCCCGGGCAGCGAAGGCAGCGCCGTCTGGCGGGCTGGCTCCGGGGAGGTGGTAGAGCTGTCCGTCGCGGTGTCTGCGGACTGGGGAACATTGGCCGTGGTCATGTTGATATCCGTCTTATCTGGCACGGTCGTGCCTATCTTGCCTTTGTCACGCGGAGTGGTTTCCATTTCCAATCTTGCTAGCTCACCCGGGCTACGAGCAATGGGGGCGAGTGGAGGTGGGTTATCGACGGATGGCGGCCGACCACGTCCTCTGCCATCTCGAGCGCGTCACCGAGGCTCGATGCGGCCTTGAACCCGAGCCGCCTCACCGCTGAGCGGTCGCCTCCCACGATCACGACGGCCCCAAGGTGATCGAGCGCATGGGCGCACCAGTACCACATATAGAACGGGTGAACCCCGTGGTAGGCGTGCCCGGTCCTGTAAAGGTGGATGTACCAGGGGTCGCGCGCGAAAGACTCCTCGAAATTGGCCTCGATCTCGAATGGATCGGTCGTCTCGGAGAGGACTTGCTCGAAGAAGTCAATGTAGCTCGGGTGATACACCGGGTCGAACGCCCAAGGAGTCGGATGGCTCATGATGAGCACTCCGCCTGGCCTAACCAGCGGCTTGCCGAGGTACATGTTGAACATGTACCCGAGACCGGTGCATGCCACGAGGATCGGGTTCATGATCGAGCCGACATTGTACGGGCATATGTAGGGCAGCCCCATGGTGAGGATGTCCGTCTGCCCTTCGACCTCCACGAGTTGCTGGCGGTAGACGTTCTCTGTGGTCACGGCGTGCACTGCTTCGACCTCCCCAGCCTGGACAGAGGAGAGGCCGTAGGGAGAGCACGTTCGCTGGAGCACCTTCCTTGCGACGCCAGCCGGCGCCCGTTCGAGCGCGAACGAAGTCGCAAGAAACGACGCCCTGTCCTTGAGGGACCACTCCCACTCGCGTCGTTCGAGAAAACGGAACTGGTCCGGGAAGGTGTTGGTGTTCAGCGTCGTCTCGATCTGGAAGACCTTGACGCCGCTAGCGGCGATAAGCCTTCCCATGCGCCAGTTGGAGCTGTGCAGCTCCGAGTGCTCTTGGTCCATGAAGGAACGGCTGTGCTGCATGGTGCGAACGTTGTGGTGATGGCGAAGGCTGCGGTAGCTGGCAAGGCCGGTAGCGACGCTCTTGTGCCCGCCGTCCATCGCGACCAGGTTGATGTTCACGTAGACGAGCAGGTCGCTTGTTGCGGCTCGTTTGTTGATCTCGACGTCCTCGCCTTCGGTGGTGAGCCCGAGGTGGACGAGGTTTGCCTGGTCCTCCGCATCATGCTGGACGAGTAGCCCGTTCGGGGCGAAAGCGTCGTAGATCCTGTCGCCCAAGGCATGTCTCAGCTCGCTGGCGGTCATCCGGCGGTGAAGCGCAAGCGCGGCGATGAGGACCACGTCGTCGACACTGGCCTCTGCTGCGAGGTCGAGGACCGACTCGATGACAAGCTGGCGTACATCTGGTGAGCGCATGGGTGGAAGGGGGAGCGAGACGTCGTCGAAAGCGATCGTCAGGCGCATCCCAGCCCGCAGCAGGGCGCTGAGTGGGGGGCTGTCGCCAACGGGGTTCTCGAGCGCACCGCGGATTTGGGCGACAGGATCGGTCAGCGCTTCGACGGGCTCGGGTGGGTAGACGATCCTGGCCCCGGTGGGCAGCTTCTCCAGCCTGAACCCTTCACCATGCCAGAAGAGGGTTGCGGGGCTGGAACGATCGGTTTCGAAGACGAATCCCGGCCTGGGGCTCATGTGTGCAGCTCTCCTCTATTCCTGCTCTCGTTGTGGCTGAAACGTTGATGGCGACTGCCGACGTTGCCGTGGCTGCCCTGGATGCTGGCGCTGGCGCTGGCGCTGGCGCCAGCAATGCTCTGGATGCTCTGGGTGCTGGTGTGAGCCGCAACTGTGCGCATGTCGAAGGCGATCTTGGTGGAACCGCGCATTCCCGCCGTCGCGGCATGGCGAATCGCGTCCTCGTACCGCTCGAGGGGGTAGGTCGCAGATACCAGGCTTTCCAGGGAGGCCGTTGCCACGACTTCGATCGCAAGATCGAAAGTGCTAACTCTTGCGGCCGGGTCGCCCGCAGCGTTGTTCCTTGCGCCCGGGTCGACCGAGGCGCCGGGGGATCGTGGATCTTCGGCGCCGTAGGCATATGCCCCGAGCAACCTGATCTCGCGGTGCCATAGGGGAGCGAGGTCCACTTTGACAGCGCCGGGCATGCCCACTAGCACGATCCGTCCGCGGGGTCGGACCACCTCGAGGGCGCCGGCCAGTGTCTGCGCAGAGCCTACGCAGTCGAACACGGCGTCCGCTCCGTTGCTCAAGTGGCGTCCGAGAGCGAGCGACTCGGTCAGGCGTCTCGTTGCTCTGCCTATTGCCTCAGGCGTGACCACGAGATCGGCCCCGAGATTCTTGGCGAGTTGGCGCTGGTGCGCATACTTCGCCGCCACGAGCACGCGGGTTCGAGGGGCCAGATGCTTAATTGCAGCCACCACGCAAAGTCCGAGCGCTCCGGCTCCCGACACGACTGCGAGCTCCCCAGCTGCGAGCCCGCCAGCGAGGACGGCATGGACCGCGCAGGCGGTTGGCTCGACCATCACGGCAGCCTCGTCGCTCATCTCGTCGGGAATGTCGTGGCACTGGCTCTCATGGACCACGAGCGATGTGGACCAGCCCCCGCCGGTAGATGCGCAGTAACCGGTCTGGAGCCCGGGTTCGAGGTTCCCGAAAGCAGTATGTTCGCACAGCTGTTGCAGGCCGTGCTCGCAGTACTTGCATTGTGGCGCCACACCTCGCGTGGCGCACCCGAGCACAGACTCCACCACGACACGGCGCTCTCCCGCACCTTCTGCTCCCGCACCTCGCTTTCCCGCCCCTCGCTCTCTGGAGCCTTCCAGGAGGCCGACGATCTCGTGTCCTGGTACGAATGGCAGGCTCACGAAGTTCTCGAAGTACCACGAGCTTCGCCCGTCAAGGGTGGCGAGATCAGAGCCGCATATCCCTGCCAGGATTGGCGTGAGGCGACACCAGCCGGGTCCAGGGAGCTCTGGCTGCGGTGTTGTGCGAAGCCGGAGCGGCCCATGATGTACTCCCCGCCCCGAGCCGAAAAGTCTCGACGCCGCGGTGGACACTGCATAGCGAGGCAGGCTGCGTTCGAGCACGAGGGCCTTCATCGTGTCCCCCAGCTGCGCGATCGTCCATATCGGTCCTGTGCTCGAGCTCTTTCTCCCTGTCGAGCCGGCGGTGCAAGAGGCAGGCGCCAGCGGTTCATGCCCGGGGACCTGCTCCAGCGTTCGACCGGCCACCCACGTCGCTGGGCAATGACAGCGAGTCTTGCTTCGGGGTTGACGATAACTGGATTGCCAACGACCTCGAGCATCGGCAGGTCGCTTGTCGAGTCGGCATAAGCTACGGCGTTCTCGAGCGAGAGCCCTTCTGCCTCGGCGTACTCTCGTATAAGCGTTGCACGCAGCTCTCCGGTCGGCGGCGGGGCGTCCAGATGGCCGCTCAGCGTTCCGTCTTCTCTGGTTCCGAGCTTCGCGCACGCGACCTCGTCGAAGAGAACGCGAAGTGGCTCGACTATGAGGTCCAGTGAGCCAGTGACCAGCAGTGTCTTGTGCCCTGCCGCGCGATGCTGGCGAACACGCCTGATTCCCTCAGGAAAGACGCGTTGAAGTAGCAGATCTGAGAACATCTCGGCACAGTCCTCTTGGACTTGTAGGGTCGCTTCTCCCTCGTAGCGCCGGTAGAACGCGCGCAGGAAGTCTCCGCGATCGCGCATATCGGTCAGCAGGAGCCGAGGAGCGTCCTTCAACAGCGACGCAACCAACCTGAGGCGCTCGTCGGAGCGCAGCCATCGTGACGCGAGCCAGGCGTAGGTATCGACGACGTTGGAGGCGATGAGGGTGTTCTCGAGATCGAAGATCGCTAGGCGACGCCCTGGGGCCAGTACTGATCTACGCATTCGCTCCAGGCGCGTCGTGCGCTCGCGAGGGATGGGGCTTGTACGTACCCGCGAGTGCTGCACTACCGACGGAAGGTGCACGACGTTCACATAATGGTTCCAGTCGATAGTCGCCGGATCGAACGAGAAGACGGCGCGGTCTTCTTCGGCCAATGTTCCCTGGAGCTCGATGAGCCGTCTCGTCGAGAAGCGAGCCTCCGTCTCCGTATAGGCCCCGTAGAGCTCGACGTAGCCGAGGGCGCGTTCTGCTTGGGCCTTGTTGCGTTCGAGCCGGGCGAACATATCGGGGTTCTTCGTCCTGAGCGGGAGGGCGGATATGCTCTTCTCGGCGATCGTGAGTGCTTTGGTCGTACGGCCCAGTTGTCGCTGGACGCGTCCACGGCCAGGGAACGTCCATGACGGGGCCAGGATCGGCTGGCCGTCGTCGTCGTAGAGCGGGCGCTCCGTGAACCACGTGCGGATGAGCTCTACCAGCTTGTCGTAGCGCAACGGGTTCCTGTCGCCGGATGCGATATGGAAAGCGGTGGCTCCGTTCTCGGGCGGCCCTGCTGCTGCGATCGTGATCGCAGCAGCGACCACGAGATCGACGGGTATGATGTCGACTATCCCTTCTGGTGTGCCAGGAAACTCCTTGAGCAGCCCTTTTGCATATGACACGATCACCGGATCCCCCATGCGGAAGCCTCGGATCCAGCCAGGGCATGGTTCGTGCAGCGAAGATTCGATGATCGAAGGTCGCAGGATGGTGATTGGCACACGATCGCGGGTCTCCAGCAAGGCCACCTCGCCCAGCGCCTTGGTGTACGCGTACGAGTCAGGCCATCCGAGCATATGGGCCCTCGAAATCCCGGCTCTGACCATTCGGTCGCTCACCCAGTCCTGGCGCAGCTTCTCGGCTCGCTCGGCGAGCAGGTGCGTGCCTGCTGCCCCGATCTGCGACCTAGCAGCGCGGGTCAGCCGCGCGATCATCTCGGGTTCCCTGCTCTTAGCGTCGATGTCCGACCGGGCTCGCCTGGCCGCTGCGACTTCCTCTCGCCAGTCAACGCCTACCGGTATCGCGGCCTCGGAGAGCAGCTCCTCATCGACCCGTCCCTTGCGTGTTGCAGACACGTAAGCGGTGGAGATGGACACGAGGTGTGCCGGTTCGCGAGGAGCCTCACCTGCGGGAAGGGCTTCGGTGAGATCGGGATGGCTCGCGCGGGCGTCCGAGATTGCCTTGGCGACTCGTGATGGGCCAAGCAGGTTGACGTCGACAGCGGCATCCAGGGGCGAGTCGAAGCTCACCGTGGCTGCTGAGTGGATCACCACGTCGCAGCCTGCGAGCAAGTCGAGCCCCGCGCGGTCCAAGCCGAGGCCGTCGCGGGTGACGTCACCTGCCATCACGGCGATACGGCGTTCCATCTCGGCGTCGAAGCTCGAGCCGAGCTCTGACCTCAACCGGTCGAAGCAGTTGTTCCGGAGAATCTCTCTCCTGACCCTCTCGGCAGCGCTTGTGCGCCGGCCTGGTCGTACGAGCAACGCGAGATCGCATTCGGGTACGCATCGGAGGAGACGTTCAACCAGCGCGGTACCCACAAAACCGGTAGCCCCCGTTATGCCGATGCGTCGTCCGGCTAGTGCATCGGCAATCATGTCGTACCGTTTACCACAAGGCCATAGTCTCGTCTACCGCTGGAGGAGCCAGCTTGCCACTTCGACCCCGAGGAGACGAGCCAAGAGGAGTCGGTCGATCTAGCTCTACCGTCCATCACGGCCTTTTCTCGATGGCTTGACGGCGGACTTGGGTGGTGTGTAGCGCCTCGACGGCGGCGGGGGCGGAGGAGGCCTCATCGTAAGCTCTGGTTGGTGCGCCTCCCTGCCGAGCAAGCGGCTGAAGATCCCTTGTCGTGGAGCACGCTTCTCCGAGGCGGTTTCAGGTTGTGCGCGCGCCTGCGACGACGAGGACCTGCGATCGCCTGTGCCGCGACTCGGAGATGCGCTTGTCCGGCCTCTGCCGTTCGGGGTTCGCGCGGTTCGAATCGGCGCGCTTGCTGCGGCTCTTGCCGCCATGAGCTCCTTGTTGAAGCGCCATGACCTGATCAGCAGCCAGGCGGCCAGGGCCAGGAACGGCAATCCGAGCAGAAGACCGCCCAAGCTTGTGGCCATGAACGATAGGAACAGCGCGCTGAAAGCCACTAGAGAACGGCGCCCGATGAACGTTGCGCCGGCGAGCACGGTCGCCATCACGAGGCCTAGTGCGAGGAAGTCCTGTGGTAGGAGCTGGCCATTCGGGACAGGCTTGTGCAAGATCGGTATGAGCACGAGGCAGAAGAGCGCTGCGCCTGCCGCCGCGGCGATGTAAGAGTAGGTACGCTCTTTGGGTTCGAGGTTCTTGACGCGTGCGAGCGCAGCTGCCTCCGTTGCCGACATCTCGGAGCTTCCTTGGGGACCTGAAGGCGACGCATCTGGATTGGCGGCGTTGCGGCCTGCAGCCGTCCTGATCATCGCGACCGCTCTATTCGCGACCGTTCTGCTGTTTGCCTTTCTTGCGGGTATTGCGGGCTCGGGCTCGACATCCCCATCGGGCTCGGCATCGGCATCCCCATCGGGCTCGGGCTCGACATCCCCATCGGGCTCGGGCTCGACATCCCCATCGGGCTCGGCATCCCTGGCCTTGTCAGCGTCACCGTTGTCCGTCGCGGGGTGCGTCGCTGCTTGTGCTCTCGGAGCGCTCCTTCGCCTCATGTCTGGTTCACGTTCAGGTTAGTGGCTTCTTTCATCTGCTCCCAGGTCAGGTGGTCGTAGTGGTTGTAGCAGCTATGAGATCGGAACGGCCATGGTCCTCGGGCTCCGGGAGCGTGCGCCGATGTGCAAGGTCGTACCGCTTCCTGCCCTGGGTGGCATGGTCCTTCACTCTCGACGAGCTCAGGTCTGGCGTCGCACCGGCGCCCTGTGCATGCGAGAGGCTCCCTGGGTTACAACTTGGCCACCGCTTGCGACAATCCATTGTTGCAGGATACTTGAGGCCAGGCCAGATGGTGTCCGCGAGCGCAACACGCGGGTCTCAACGGGTCTTGTCGGCCACGCGTTCATCTGCACCTCACGCCGATGTTGGGTTCGCGTTAGAACATGGCAAGACGCTGGCACGGCGTTGTCTGCCAGTAACGCCACCGGAAGTGCGAACAGGTTCAGGAAGGCATCAAGAAGATCATCAGTTGGAACGGAGACCGAAAATCAAGGACGGTAGTTGCCGTGCTACAAGGTGGTGGGTGCATCTCGCGCGATAGCATCGCGAGATGCTGGGGCGCTTAGCTCAGCAGGTTAGAGCGCAGCCTTCACACGGCTGAGGTCGGAGGTTCGAGTCCTCTAGCGCCCACAAAATTCGGTTGTACGAACCACCGACTCGTCGTCTGTTCAAACCGCAAAGACGTCCACGAGATCTTGCAGACCTCGGAAGTCTTCTGCGTTGCGCGTGTCGATCGGAAGGTTCGCTGCACAGGCGGTCGCTGCGATCATGAGGTTTAAGGCCCGCGGCCCACGCGTCTTTTGCCCACTAGCGATCTCAGCGGCGTAGATCCGGCCGTAGGCGCGGGCTGACTCTCCATCGAATGGGAGGGGATCGAAGGCCGCTTCTGCCCGCTGCGATCGGTTCTGTCGGCGCGCCCGTTCTTCGGCGTCTCTTGTCGCGTGATGTCCGGCGGCAAGCTCTGCCATGGTGACCGCGCTGACGGCGAGCTCGACCGTGAGCTGTCCTGCCTCGAGTTGTTCGATGTCGACGACGACCGAAGTATCGATGGTCCCCCTTTGGGCGCGTTGGGGGTCAGGCACGAGGGTTGGGGGCCGCGCCGGCGCCGCGCGGGGCAACCTCGATACGGCACAGGTCCCTTCCGCCAGAGAGCGAGGAGATGAGCAGGCCGCTCACGTTGCGCCGAGACAGCTCGATGCCGCCCACATCTGAAGCGCTCTGCGAAGCAACGATCGGCGAACGACTCTTCACGCACGACCAAGCGCGGCGAGATGAACGCTGCCGCGGAGGCAAAGTTATCGAGATTCCAATTTCGGAACTGGCATCGACCCCGTTAATGATCCCCATTACTGACTACGAAAGGAGGTGAACGAGGGCCCAAGCGTCGGCCGCTACGCGGCCTCCGACTCCGGGTCTGGTGCAGGTGTACCAAAACTCCGGAATGGGTGTACCAAATCAGTGGAATACTCACGACGAGGCCGACCCTGATGAGATGCGTGGGCCTGCTGGCGCAGAGATCGGTCAACAGGTGGACACCACAGCGGTTTGCCATGACCGTTGAGGAGCCAGCGGTCGTCCGCGGTGGCATCTGCCGAGCCAGCGCCTAGTGAGCCGGGTCTCCTGGCGAGGTTCAGGCAATCACTGTCGTCAGCTCGTTCTCATCCCCAAGGTTGCATTGGAAGGGATGCTGAACGCGATGGCCAATAGCCTTGGCTTGGCGGAAGGGACTTGTAAATGAGCCTAGGGTTCTCAGCAGGCGTAGTCGCTGTCGTCGGGATGGCTGGACCATTGCGTCACCGTGACGGCGCCTCCGGTGAAGGACGTCTGTGCGCAGTTCGCCTGTGCGCCAGAGAGGTTCCGTGCTCCGGGAATCCAGTTGGGAATCTGGTACAACGGTCCCGATGCAGAGCTGGTGCCCCCGGTGATGCTGTCCCACTGCAAGGCAGTCGAGTACGCCCCAACCACGGTCGCACCTGCAGTCTGTAGCCCCGCGATCATGCCTTGGAGGTCAGCGACGTTCATTGTCGTGTCCGACTGCCACGTGTTTGCCGTCTCCACGTCGAGCCACCACGGATAGCTCGCGGCCGTTCCCTCGACCGTGACAGGAGGCGACTGGTTGTTGATGGCCGCTGCGGCCGATCCAAGCCAGCTGGCGTCCTGAGCGGCTTTGTTGTAGCCGTACTGCCACGCGCAGGCGTCGGAGTTCTCACCGACCGTGTAGGCGCCACTCGAAAGCGTCACCGTCGTCGTTGTGCATGGTCCATACGGGTCGGTGCTCAACGACGAGGTGGGCCAGTCAGCGATCACGGTACCGTTGTATACATTGCCCGGATCGGCGGTGTTGACATATAGCGACGCTTTGGGCTGGCTAGTTCCACCGGTGGAGGATGCGACCGCCCAGTAGAGCTCGCTCTCGGTATAGCTCGGGTAGGACGAGGACGGCCCGAAGCAGGGATTGAGGTCGTTGGCGAGCCCGCCCGTCACGCCGACTATGCCGAATGCGGGGCTCGTCGGAAAGCTGCTGCCGCACTGCGGGTATGAAACGTCGTTGCCGGTCAGGGTGGCAGTCCCGCCGCCTCCGCCGCCGTGGCCGGTGGGCTTCGCAGCAAAGGCCGGGGTGGCACCGCCGACGACGAGCGCAGCGACGATGACTCCCTGTAGAGCGAAACCCACAACTCGCTGCCCGACTGTTCGCTTGCGCATGGCCTGCGTCTCCTCTAGTAGTAAGGACCTGATCCAGGATACGCAATCTGGTGGCGCGGGAACAAGCCTGCGGCAGATAGCGGAGACTCGGTAGCTTTTCGCACCATCGATATGGCGGCGCTACGTATCGTGGCGGTCTATAACGGAATATCTGCCGTGCAGTGATCACTGGAACTGGTCGTCGTCAAGGACGGCTGTCCTGGCCTCGGCGAACCAGATCAGCGGCTTCGAAGCGGCCAGCGTTGCGGAATCGTTGCTCGGATCGGATGATGGCGTCGTCGACATCGGAAGGATGCGGTCGAGCAATCTCGCGTCGGGCAGCAGCTGCGAGCAGAGCGCTTTGGTCCGTCGACCTCCGTCGTGCCACCTCGTCGATCTCGCGCACGAGCTCCTCGGGCAATGATGTCAGGATCTTGGACATACCAGCAGTATGACGTCTGGTACTGACAGAGGGCCTCTTGATCCTGGGTCGGACCGCCAGCCCGTTCGATCGCCGTGACGCGGGTGTGGATGTCCGAGAGCTGCCTCTTCGCAGTCGGGTAAGTCGTTACGCCGGGTTTCCCCTGGCCCAGGAGCATCTTCGTGGTCCTGGGTGCGTTCAGCTTCCCGATGACGAGGCACGAATTCGTGATCGCCAGCTATTGGGTCGGCGGAGCGACGAGCGGCCGCTCCCAGCTGTCGTCCCAAGCGGCCGCTCCCAGCTGGCAAGGACAGCCTGGCGTTCAGGTGAAGATACCTGCTGAGGACCTAGGGCTAATTCGGTTGTACCCGCATGGCGTACGTACCACACTGTTGTCGAGGGACGTAAGGAACGAGAGTGCAGTGAGGCTGGATTGTACAATAAGCGGATAGACTTTCAAAATAGATCCGGCCAATGTGCCCCCGATGCGATCACGACAGGAGGACGGACATGAGCCAGCTGCCAGATAGCCCGGCGCCGCCCGGGAGCTCCCCCAGTCAGCCAGCTGACGCCGCAGGCCGCGGGCAGGCGCCAGCTTGGCCAAAGGACGCCCTGCGAGTTGCATTTGGCGTGATCTGGGCGGTCGACGCCTCGCTGAAGTGGACCTCGGGGTTCCGCCAGGGCTACCTGGGCTACTTGACGTCAGCAGCGAAGGGCCAGCCAGCCTGGCTGCATCCGTGGTTCAGCTTCTGGATCGATATGCAGCGTTCGAGGGTCGACCTGTTTGTCTATCTGGTTGCGACGGTGGAGACGTTGATCGCCGTTGCTCTCGTGACGGGATTTGCGCGCAAGAGCACCTACATCGCCGCTGCGCTGTTCAGCTTCTTGATCTGGTCCACCGCCGAGGGATTCGGTGGACCGTACACGTCCGGGTCCACCGATGTGGGTACGAGCATTATCTACGTCGTGGTGTTCCTCGGACTGCTGGCGCTGAACCTGTACGCGACCCCAGCTCGCTACAGCGTCGACTACTACCTGGAGAAACGGATCAACTGGTGGTGGAGGCTGGCAGAGGTGCGCCGTCCCCTTCCCCGTCCTCTGGATTCCTCTCTTGCCGCGTGATCTCTAGTGTATTCGCCGTTAGCGGCGGTCAACCTGGACGAGTCTTGTGGTCGCCGAGCCGGGCGTAGTCAGTATATAACTCAAGTTCAAGAGTGTAGGAGCCGATCATCCCGCCTATGGAAGTTGGGAAGGAACCGGTTGGGAAGGAACCGGTTGGGCATCAGCCACACGGCGGGGTCAGTTGAAGATCAAGCTCAGCCAGCGCGCCTGGGTGGACCGCTGGAGGAAGGAGTGGCCCGAGCGCTCGGTGCGGGACCTCGAGGCTCACCTGTGGCCGTGGCGGTTGGTGCTGGTGATGGCTGCTGGCGTACTGGTGGAGGTGGACCGGGAGCCGGTCGATCTCTGGTTGCTCGCGATTGTCGTGGTGACGTACGCCAGCGCGTACGGCTTGCTCCGGGCGAGCAGGCTGAGGTGCCCGGCTTTCTGCCTGTTGTTGTTCTCGCTCGACTTGGCCGCGATCACGGCCGGGGTGGCGTTCTCCGGAGGTGCGCAGAGCCCGCTCGCCTTCTTGTACGTGTTCCCGGTAGCTGTCATGGCAGTTGCGCAGGGCTCCCTGGCCGCGGCGGTCCTCGGCACGCTGGCACTCGGGTCTTTTCTTGCAGTAGCCGGTCCGGGATTGCTGCTCTCGAGATCGCCGCGAGACGCCGTTGCGCTCTTCGTGGTCGTGTACGGGGTCGGGCTCCTTGTCGGCAAGGTGAACGAGATCGTGGAAGGGACCGAGATGGAGCTTGCCAGGAGGCTTGCGGCGCTCCATGAGGGAATAGCTGGCATCGCCGGAGAGAGCTCGATCGCCGATCTGCTCGAGCAGAGCATCGCAATGGGTGTCGAGCTCACCGGCGCGCGTTACGGAGCCGTGGCTGTATGGGACGAGAATGGCGACCCGGTGCACTTCTTCACCGCGGGCATGGCCCCCGGGGAGGCTGCTCACCTCGGCAGCTCCCCGAGCGGGACCGGGCTTCTCGGTGTCGTGCGCGACGCGCCCGGACCGATTCGCCTGGCTGATCCGCGGCTCCATGCATCCGCTTCGGCGCTTCCGCGAGGACACCCGCCTCTCGGTGCGTTCCTCGGTGTTCCGATCCCTGCGCTGGGGAACTGGAAAGGCGCCTACTACCTGCTGCACAACCCCGGCCACCACGGGTTTGGCGCCGACGACGAGCGCCTCTGCGACATGCTGGCTGCCCACGTGGCATCTGCGGTCGTCATGCGGCGCCTCGCGGCGAGCCAGCGGGAGATGCACGACGGCCTTCTCGAGATGCTGGTGCAGATCAGCGACACCCGCGAGCATGCCCTCGCAGGTCACTCGAAGCGCGTGAGCAGTTTCGCTCGCCTGCTCGGCGAGCGGGCGGGGCTTTCAGGCGATGAGCTCGAGCTCGTCGCGGCGGCTGGGCTGCTCCATGATCTCGGCAAGATCGGCGTACCCGACGGCATCCTTGGAAAACCGGGTCCGCTCGACGACGAGGAGCGGGTGGTGATGATGGCCCACTCAGCTCTCGGCGCGGCGATCGTCGCGCAGGCGGGACCGCTCGCTGGGGTGGCCTCCTACGTGCGCCATCACCACGAACGCTGGGACGGCGACGGGTATCCGGACGGACTGAGGGCAGAGCAGATACCTCTAGGCGCCCGGGTGGTCGCGCTTGCGGACACGCTCGACGCCATCACAGGCGACCGCCCTTACCGTGCGGCGCGCAGTGTCGAGGAAGCTGTCGCAGAGATCGAGCGCTGTTCCGGCGCTCAGTTCGATCCGCGCCTTGTCGAGATGTCGCGGGCCATAATAGAAGAAGAGAGATCGCAGCGAAGCGCAGATGGCCTCGCGGCCTCTGGCGACTCGGGCCGCATCAGCGAGAGCACGCCGACGCTGGCAGAGCTCCACAGCACTGTGCAGGTGGCGGGATGGAGGCTGTTCACCAGGCTCGCGAAGGAGCTGGACGTGCTGGTCGACCTGCCGGTCCTTGCCGAACGTGTTCTTGTGCTTCTCTGTTCGGACCTGGATGTGTCGGGAGCTGCGCTTGCCGTGTTGGAGGATGGAGGTGAGGCGCTCCGGATCGTCGCATGGCACGGAGAGCCCATGTTGTTGCCGGTTGGAACCGTGATGCCTCGAGGGTTGGGGCTCGGATGGGCCGCCGTCGAGTCGGCCGCGGCGCTGGCGGTCCCAGACGTCGGCAACGATCCCCGTTTTGCGGGCCAGGTAGGCATGGGCAGCGGCGCAGGGGCCTACATACCGCTTGTCGCTGGCGCGCGGGTAGAGGGTGTGCTCGTGCTCTACCGGCCTATCCCGCAGACCTTCGGAACGCAGGAGATGGCCTACCTGGAGGCTGTGGCGGCTCCGGTGGCGGAGATGATGGCCGTCTCGCGTCTGTACGGGGAGCTCGAGGAGATGGCGCGGACCGATCCTCTCACGCAGGCTGCGAACCGGGGCTACGGCCTTGAGCGGCTGGACGAGGCCTGCGCGCACGCAGCTCGCACAGGCCAGCCTTTCGCAGTCCTCATGCTGGATCTCGATCAGTTCAAAGTGGTGAACGACAGCTTCGGGCATCAAGTCGGCGATTACGTGCTGCGTGAGGCCGTCTCGTGCTTGCGTGAAGACCTGAGGTCAGAGGATGTGCTTGTTCGTTATGGAGGCGACGAGTTCCTCGTGCTGGCGCTGGACACCACAGCCGGCGAGGTGGCTCAGCTGGTCCGCCGGATCAGCGCACATCACGGCAGGGTCATCGTGGCGGGCAAGACCGAGGTGCCATTGCCAGCCTGGTCTATCGGGTCGGCGCTCTGGCCGAATGACGGCTCGGACCCGGCGAACCTGATCCAGGTTGCCGACCGTCGCCTCTACGCGGGCAAGCAGAGCCGTTCGAACCCGCCAGCTCGCCAGAGATCGTCCAAGACGACGCTGGCTTCATAGCAGCTGCGCGCAGCCTTCTTCGACCATCCGCGGGCCCCGTCCGGCAGACCAGAGACCCTGTGCCTGTGCCGCGGGCGCCCGTCGTGGGGCGCTCTTTCGGGCGAGATTACTTCTTTGCTGGCTCGTAGTACGGGTTCTCGCCGAGGGAGTGGTCTGTTACGTCCATCACAGAGGTGACCTCGGGGACGGCGTCTCTGAGCGCCACCTCGATCCCCTGGCTGAGCGTTACCCTGGCAAGGCCACATCCCTGGCAGCCACCGCTCAGGCGCAGGTATGCGGTGCCGCCGTCCACTGCCACGAGGTCGGCGCGACCACCATGCGCGGCAATGTTAGGGTTAATATCCTGCTCGAGCACGGCCAATATTCTCCTTGCCACGTCACTCGTCAGGTCTGGCTCCGCCTCCCCGTCGAGAGAGGACGGGCGACCCGGTTCCCCTGTGCCGCCGGCTGACCGTACTGGCATCGACTGCGGCCGGTTGGGGTTGATGATGACCATGCCCTCGTCTTCGCCTTCCCCCGAGAGGTCAAGCTTTGCTCCCTGCAGCTTGCTGACGCTGGCGTCGGGGATGACGATCGTGAGCCCCTCGGCATCCTGGACTGCATCGTCTTCGCCGGCGTCCGAGATCGCCTGGAAGTACATGTCGTAGACGTAGGAGTCGCCGTTTACGCCGGATATCTCCAGCCAGAGGGCGAGTGTTTCGCCGTCGGGCTCGTCGGATCGTGCATCGAGCACGAGACTGCGGGCCTTCTCGCTGACTGTGATGACACTGCTGTTGTTCAAGTGGTCTGTTCCAGGCGCGTGCTGGGTATCGGTGGTCACGATGAACACTCTACTGCAGCAACGGGGCATTATGGTCGTCGTGACGAGAGCTGTCCTGGTCGTCCCGTCGACCACGTACCGAGCTGATGGCTTCTTTCGAGCAGCCGCATCTATGGGCATCGAGGTGGCGATAGCCAGCGATGCCGACCTGGCCATTGGGGCCATGCGGACAGCTGGGAGCCGAGCGAAGTCGGGCGCCCTAGGCGTCGTGAAGGTTTGTCTGGAAGATCCCGAGGGCGCGGCCGACGTCATCGAGAGGTTCGCGCGATCAACTCCCTTGGACGCTGTGGTCGGGGTCGACGAGCGCGCGGGTATGGTCGCCAACGCGGCCGCTATGCGTCTCGGCCTGCCGCACAATCCTCCCGGCGCGATCGCCGCCTCTCGAGACAAGATCGCGATGCGTGCCGCAGCGGCTCGTGGTGGTATCAACCAGCCTGAGCTAAGGGTAGTGACGACCGTTGATGATGCTCGTGAGGCCGCTCGCTCCATCGGCCTGCCATGCGTTGTCAAGCCCGCTTCGCTGTCGGGGAGCCGGGGCGTCATACGCGTCGACGAAGAGCGGGACCTGCCGGGAACGCTGGAGCGGGTGCGGAAGGTGCTCGCGGCTGCGGGAGAGGATCCTTGTAGTCCCGTGCTCCTGGAGAAGTTCGTGCCTGGAGCCGAGGTGGCGGTGGAAGGGATCCTCGACGGCGGAAGGTTGCTGCCTATAGCGGTCTTCGACAAGCCTGATCCGCTGGACGGTCCGTACTTCGAGGAGACCCTGTACGTGACGCCGTCCCGCCACGAGCCGGCGGTCTTACGCCGGGTGCTCGACGCCGCGGAAGCGGCGGCGCTCGCCCTTGGCCTGGAGCGCGGGCCGGTCCACGCCGAGCTGCGCATCGACCGTGGGCAGCCGTTCTTCATCGAGCTGGCGGCGCGGTCGATCGGTGGTTACTGCTCCCGGTCGGTCGTCGCAGAGGGATCCTGGACGCTCGAAGAGCTCATCCTCTCGAACTCGCTCGGCTGGGAGCTTCCGTCCCTCCCGGAGGACTCAGCGCAGCTGGTGATCGGGGCCTCTGGGGTAATGATGATACCGATAGCGCGCTCGGGCGTGCTGCAGTCGGTCGAAGGGCTTGTTTCGGCGCGCTCTGTGCCCATGGTCACCGAGGTGACCATAGCCGTGCACTCAGGTCAGCCGGTCGTAGCGCTGCCGGAGGGTGATCGCTATCTAGGGTTCATCTTTGCTCGCGGCCCGAGTGCAGCCGAGGTGGAGGGAGCTATTCGCGATGCCTATGCTGAGCTGGACATACGTATTGTGGATGTTCCGGGGCCTATTGTGGAGTAGATGCGCGTACTTCTCGTTTCCACATATGAGCTCGGGCACCAACCACTGCATCTGGCGTCGCCTGCGGGAGTGCTTGCCCGCTCTGGTCATGAGGTCCGCGTCCTCGATCTCGCGGTCGAGTCCTGGAGCGAGGAGATCACGAAGTGGCCGCAGGCAGCAGCGTTCTCCGTGCCGATGCACACCGCGATGCGCCTTGCGACCGAAGCCGCACGCCATCTGCGCGAGAGCAGGCCCGGGCTTCCCGTCTGCTTCTACGGCTTGTACGCTGCCCTCGGGGTGGATCCTGAGGTGCGAGGCGCGGCTGATCAGTTCATAGCGGGGGAGTACGAGCCGGCGCTGCTTTCCTGGGTTGACCGCTTGGCATCAGCATCTCCGGTGATCGCCCCGCCGGGCTTGTCGTCGCCGGCCGGGGAGTTGTCAAGGACTCCCGACGCTGACCAGCGTCTGGGTGACAGATCGAGCGTGTATGGCCCGTCCGTCTCGCCTGTGACGACCGAGCTCGCCCGGCGCCACTTCGGCCCTCCCTCCCGTTCCGCGCTGCCCGCGCTGGATCGGTATGCACGCTTGCTGGTCAACGGCGAGGAGCGTCTTGCGGGCTATGTGGAGGCGAGCCATGGATGTGCGCACAGGTGCCGGCACTGCCCGGTTCCCGTCGTCTACGACGGGCGTACCCGCCTCGTGGACCTCGATGTCGTCTGCGATGACGTCGAAAGCCTGGTTGCCATGGGTGCAGAGCACGTGAGCTTCGGCGATCCAGACTTCTTGAACGGTCCGCATCACGCTCGCCGTGTCGTGCGCGCGGTGCATGAGAGGTTCCCTGAGCTCACGTTCGACTTCACGGCCAAGGTGGAGCACATACTGCGCCACCGGAGCATGCTTGGCGAGATGGCCTCCTCGGGATGCCTGTTCGTCGTGTCGGCCTTCGAGTCCACCAACGACGGGATCCTCTCCATCCTGGACAAAGGGCACACTGTCGACGAAGAGGTCGAAGCCGTAGGGGCGTTGAGGGAGCACGGGATCGAGCCGCGGCCATCGTTCGTGCCGTTCACCCCTTGGACCGCGGTCGAAGACATGGTGGACCTCGTTGACTTCGTCGAGCGCAACGATCTTGTCTGGAGCGTCGATCCGGTCCAGTACAGCATCCGGCTTCTCATCCCGCCGGGCTCGTTGCTCCTGGAGGGTTCTGTGCTCGATGGGCGCCTGGGGCCGTTTGATGCGGAGCGCCTCGGCTACTCGTGGCAGGCCGAGGATCCGGCCCTCGACGACCTGCAGGTTCGTCTTGCAGATATAGCTGGCGCGGCGGCCGCTGCTCTGGAGCCGGCGTCGGCCACCTTTGAATCGGTGCGAGAGGCCGTGCTCGCCGCGGCAGGGCTTCGTTACGAGCCCAGGGTTCACGGGGGCGGGCTCGGCAGGCCCCGCCTCAGCGAGCCATGGTTCTGCTGCGCCGAGCCCATGGAGTCCCAGCAGGCGAGCTGTAGCCGGTGAGCAAGCTCCACAGTGTGGCGACTGATCGTGATCGCAGCTTCGACGGTGTTCCCGTCATGCATGAACATGTGAGCTTTGCCGATGACGAGTGCGACGACCGCACCTGGCTCTTCGATGCGACCTTTCTGATGAGCCCGTGGCGCTGCATCTGGGGCAACGGCTGCCTCGGCGTGCTGACGGCGCCCGCGCCCGAGCTCGAGCAGGGGTGCTGTTCCTACGGGGCGCACATGACCGGCGACGACGATGCTCAGCGAACCGAGGATGCGGCGGCGAACCTCGATCCCGGTTATTGGCAGTACTGGCGGGAGGGTCGTCGCCTGGGCGTTCTCAAGCGCACTGCCCGGGGCGTCAAGGCCACTCGCATCGTGGAAGGGGCGTGCATCTTCCTCAACCGCCCGGGATTTTCCGGCGGGGTCGGCTGCGCGTTGCACCTAGCAGCCCAGGATCAAGGGGTGCACCCGAGTGACGTGAAGCCCGACGTCTGCTGGCAGCTGCCACTGCGCCTGGATGAGCACACGGGGCCGGACGGCCATGTGACTGCTGTGGTCGGACCATGGGCCAGGCGTCACTGGGGGCCAGGTGGAAGCTCGTTCCATTGGTGGTGCACCGAGGCCGCGAGCGCGTTCAGCGGAACCGAGCCGGTGATCGTCGGACTCGAGCGCGAGCTGGTGAAAATGATCGGGATGCCGACGTTCTCCAAGCTGAGGAGCTACCTGGAGGATCAAAAAGGCCTTGAACCGAGGCGAACCCGGCGCCCCGCTCGGTGACTGGGCAGCTCAGTGTCGCGGCAGTTCAGCCGCCGAGCGGGGCTTCTCCATCTGCATCGACGTCAGCGCCAGCGCCGACGCCCTCTGCTTCCTCTATCCCGTACTCTTCTGCCAGGCACCATGACGCGTGCTCACCGGGCGCGACCGCTCCGCACTCCGGGCAGCGTTCAGCCCTGACCTCCTCGACGCTCAACCTCTTCAGGCTGCGCGCCTCTTCGAAACGCCTATGCCGTCCCTTCTTCACGAGCCGCTCCAATAGAGAGATTATGACGATAACTTCATTGACCAGACCGACGGTCAAGCTGGACAAGGCTGGTCACGTACGCTCCCGACCAGGATGTTGATCGGGCTTCTCCGCGGGTCCCGACCTCCGGGTCCGCGGTTGTTGCACGGTACCGCTCCACCGTCCAGCTTAGTCTATCCGCAGGTGAGCCGGTAGCCCTCGAAGCTCGGTAGTCTCCGAGCGACCTGGCGGGGTCCAAGGGTGGCACGATCTCGTAGGTGTCGCGATCTTGTGGTGAGGTTCGCTATGGTTTGCAGTATGGCGAGCGAGCTTGACCCGACAGCGCTTGTTGACCGGTTCCGCCAACGAGCGGAGGCGGTGCGCCGGCGGGGGATCCCGCCAGTGGAAGGCATCGAGCGAAAGCGCTTCGTCGACCAGGCCAAGCAGGACTTCATGGACTTCGCGATCATCGCGGATGCTGACGCGCAGCTGGTAGATGGAGTCTTGACCCTGCGGGTTGATCTGACTGCGCCACCTGCGCCACCCCTGCCTGACGACCGCCCGATTGCGCTGGCGGGCTTTATGGGTGTGGGCAAGACCAGCATCGGCCGGCTGCTGGCAAGGCGTCTCGGCCGTCGTTTCCTCGACACCGACGAGATGGTGGAGGAGAGGGCCAAACGGGGGATCGTAGACATGATCTCATCAGGTGACGAGGACGCTTTTCGCCGTGCTGAGTCACTGGCGATCGAGGAGGCAGTAAGTGAGCCTCGCACGGTTGTCGCCCTTGGCGGGGGCGCATTGATGGACGCGGCCAACCGCGATCGCATAGTTGGCAGCGCGGTCTTGGTGCACCTCGACATGGATTGGGCAGCCCTCGAGCCGAGGATCGATGTCCTGCGATCTTCCCGACCGCTTCTCGGAGGTCGTTCTATCGACGAGGTGCACGACCTCTTCCTGGATCGTAGGCAGGGTTATGGCGTGGCCCACGTTCGTGTAAGTCTCGGGAACGAGGCGCCTGAAGAGGTGGTCGAGGAGATCGTCGCGAGGCTCTCCGAGCTGTCGCTGCGTTGATCGGCTGCTCGCCGACCGGCGCCGCGCTGGGTCCCTGAACTGACCGGCGCCGCGCTGGGCTGCTGAGCTTAGCGGCGCTGTGCTGCGTCCCGGATGTGTGACCCGTCGCGGATAGGTTACGCGTCCCGGATATGCGAGAGGATGGCTTCGAGCGCCAGCTCGTACCCCTTCGTTCCGAGGCCCGCCACGAGGCCGATCGCCGCGGTAGCGGTGACCGAGGTTCTCCGGAAGTCCTCCCGTGCAAAGGTGTTGGAGATGTGCACCTCGATCAGCGGGACGCCGGCTGCGGTGATCGCGTCGGCGAGCGCGTAGCTGTAGTGGGCGTAGGCGCCCGGGTTGCAGACGATCCCTGCGAACCTGCGAGGCGCGCTCTGCACTGCCTCGATGAGACGGCCCTCGTCGTTCTCCTGGCGTAGCTCGACCGTGCAGCCGAGCTCATGAGCTCGCCGGGTGATCCGCTCTTCGACGTCTGCAAGTGTCTGTGTGCCATAGATCTCCGGCTCGCGCGACCCCAGCAGGTTCAGGTTCGGACCGTTGAGCACGAGGATCGCCTCACCCGTCATGGGTGACCACTTTCGCCGGCATGCGCTTGCTGCATCGCAGTACATGCTACCGCCGATCCGTGAAGCGTCCACGGACTGATCATCGGGTGATGCCGTTGCCAGCCGTTGGCCGCCTTTCGACGCTCCGGGCGCGCGCGCAGTTCGCTCGGGTAGATTCCAGGCATGCACGCTGATCGGGAAAGATCTCGGGACAGAGGTGAGCGCGACCGCGCACCTGCCACGGCCTTCAGCCGGGAGCGCTCTCTCGACCGGCTCGCCAGCGAGAGGTTTGACGTTCTCGTGATCGGTGGGGGTATCACCGGGGCCGGTGTCGCGCTGGACGCAGCCTCGAGGGGCCTGCGCACAGCGCTGCTGGAGGCGTCGGACTTCGCCTCGGGGACGTCGTCGCGGTCGTCGAAGCTTGTCCACGGCGGCCTCAGGTACCTTCAGCAGCACGAGGTGCGGTTGGTCTACGAGAGCCTCACTGAGCGCCAGAGGCTCCTCGAGAACGCACCTCATCTCGTGCATCGGCTACCGTTCTTCATTCCGCTTTTCGGCCGTTCGAGAGCACTGGGAGAGACCGTGGCCTCCTCGTACTCGACCGCGCTGTGGATGTACGACGTGACGGGCGGCATGAGGATAGGAATGCGGCATCGAAGGGTGAGCGCGGAGACCGCGCTCGAGCACTTGCCGACGCTGCGCACCGAGAGGCTGAACGCCGGCTTCATCTACTACGACGCTCAAGTGGACGACGCTCGTCTCACGCTCGCCGTGCTGAGGACCGCAGCGCTCGACTACGGGGCGGTCGTAGCGAACTACGCGCCCGTGATCTCACTGATCACCGGCCGCGACGGGCAGGTGGCAGGAGTGGTGGCTAGGCCTCTAGCGAGCGCGGGCGAACCGGGATCAGACGCCGACGGCTCGAGGTCAGGAGCGGAGATGGAGATCCGGGCAACGGTGGTCGTGAACGCCACAGGCGTCTGGAGTGACCAGGTGGCTGGCATGACAGCCGGCGGTGGCGACGGTAGAGGCAATATCAGGCCGGCCAAGGGCATACACCTAACCGTGTCGAGGGACGTCCTCCCCTGCGACATCGCATCCGTGGTCCCGGTCCCAGGGGATCGAAGGTCGATCTTCGTCGTGCCCTGGGGAAAGCATGTCTACCTAGGCACCACCGACACCGATTACTCGGGGCCCTTGGAGGACCCGCCGGTGTGTCCAGAGGATGTCGCTTACATCATCGAGGCGGCGAACGCGACCTTCAGCAAACCTCTGTCCACGGCCGATGTCAGATCGGCGTGGGCGGGGCTGCGCCCGCTGCTGTCGCCGTCATCGCAGGGTGGCGCCGGGAGCTCCCGGACCGCCGACCTGTCCCGACGTCACACCGTGATGGTCTCGAGCACGGGACTGGTGACCGTGACCGGCGGCAAGTTGACCACGTACCGGCGAATGGCCTCCGACACGCTGGATGCGGTCTCCCGCCATCTCGGCGTGTCAATGCCGAGGTGCAGGACGAAGGGGCTTCCCCTGCGCGGGGCGGCTGGATCGCGCGAGCTCGTGTCGCGCTGGAGCGTCGCGGTTGCGGCCAACCGTCTCGGGATGGACCCGCAGGTCTTCGCTCACCTCGCATCCAGGTACGGGGCCGAGCTCGAGCAGGTATGGGACCTTGCCCGGAGCGGGAAGAACGACGCCGGAGGGTCCCTGCTGGACGGCCTCGAGTATGTCGAAGCAGAGGCTCTCTACGCGGTTCGCAACGAGATGGCCCAGACAGTTGACGACGTGCTGAGCAGGCGTACCAGAGCGACCTTCTGGGACAGCGCTGCGGCGCATGCAGGCGCTGAGCACGTTGCGGGGATCATTGGCCGGGACCTCGGCTGGTCAAAGGCTGAGGCGTCCGCACACGCCAGCGCGTTCCGCTCGGGGTTGGAGAAGAGAATGCGGATGGCGGGACTTGATCTGTCGCCCAAGCCGGCCAGGTAGAGCGCGACTCGATGCCTCCGCAGAGCACCTCAGGCGTCCCGCGTCGGGTCCCGATCCCGATCCCGGTTCCGATCCGGGCTACGCCGGGAGCCGTTCGCTCTCATATCGACACTGCTCGAGTCGAGGTCGGCGAGCCTGTAGTGTCGCGGCTCAGAGACGCCTGCGAGAAGGTGGAGACGCCAGAGAGCTCTCCGGCTGGCATCGCCGAGGCAGGACGGGACTGGTGGCCGCTAGGAATGCTCTGGGCGCTTGCCGGTGAAGTCCCTTCCCTGCCGGCCGTAGTTGCTCGTCCTAGTGACGCAGCTCAGGTCTCGGCAGTCCTCGAGATCTGCAACGACGCGCGTATCCCGGTCACGCCAGCGGCCGGTAGGAGCGGCGTCTGCGGTTCGAGTGTTCCGCTCTTCGGAGGCGTCAGTCTCGATCTCCGTGGTCTCAGCGGCATCACGGAAGTGGACTCGAAGTCACTGCTGCTGCGTGCGCTCCCGGGAACCTTCGGCCCGGATCTCGAAGGCGAGCTCTCGACGGAGCACGGGCTTACGCTTGGCCACTGGCCGCAGTCGATGGCGCTCTCGACTCTCGGAGGATGGCTTGCATGCCGATCGGCGGGTCAGTACTCGACCCGCTACGGCAAGATCGAGGACATGGTGCATGGCCTGGAGGTAGCGCTCGCCGACGGCCGGAGGATGACGACTGGTGGCGCCGGACCGAGGTCTGCGACCGGACCTGACCTCACCCAGGTGTTCGTCGGCAGTGAAGGCGTCCTCGGCGTCATCACCGCCGCGTGGATGAGGGCGCGCCCCGTGGCTCCGGAGCGGCGCTCGGCAGCGTTCGCCTGCTCGTCGTTCCTCGAAGGCCTGGATGTGACGAGGAAGATCCTGCGCCGGGGAGCTACGCCTGCGGTGCTGCGGCTCTATGACCTCGCGGAGTCGGAGCGTGTCTTCTCCGTCGAAGGGGCTGCCGTGCTCATAGCGCTGGACGAGGCCGAGCTGGAGGAGCTGGGCTCGACCATGTCCGTCGTGAGCTCGGAGTGTGAAGCGGCGGGCGCAACGGTGCTCGATGACTCGCTGGTCGATCACTGGCTGAGCACCCGCAATGACGTCTCAGCGCTCGGCGATCTGGTGACCGGAGGAGTGGTGGTCGACACGGTCGAGATCGCGGGACGGTGGTCTGTTCTTGCTTCGATGTACACAGAGTGCATCGAGAGGCTTTCCCGCCTCGAGGGGATCGTGGCCTGCTCGGCACATGAGTCTCACGCGTACGGAGACGGCGCCTGCATCTATTTTACATTTGCCGGAGTGGACGTCGGAGGCGCGAGGGGCGATGCCGGCTGGCCCGAACAGTTCTACCTCAGCGCCTGGCAGGTGGTGATGGAGGTCACTCTTCGCCATGGCGGCGCAGTAAGCCACCATCACGGGATCGGCCTCAACCGGGCGCGCTTCCTCGAGGCAGGGATCGACGGGAGCTTCGCCGTGCTGGAGGCATTGAAGGACGCCCTCGATCCGAACGGCATCCTGAACCCCGGAAAGCTGGGCCTTCGAACGCCTTTCGGCGACGTTCCCTGGCCCTGAGCCTGGCACCTGAGCCTGGCGCCTGAGCCGGCGCCTACCGTGCGGCTCTCGTACGGTTGTCGAGCAGCTCCGCCAGAGCTTGCGACAGGCGGGCAACCTGGTCTGTGGAGTGTGCGGCGGAGAGGCTGATGCGCAGGCGCGACGTGCCTTCTGGCACTGTGGGTGGTCGTATGGCCGGAACCCACATCCCCTTGTCGAGAAGCTCCCGCGAGGCTCGGAGCGCCACCTCCTCTGCGCCGAGCACCACGGCCACGATGGGTGACGGGTTGCCGGGCGACAGCTGAGCTACACGGGACGACAACGTGGCTTTGAGACGCGCTCCCTCGTCGGAGCGAAGTATACAGACCGCCTCCCTTGCTGATGCCATCGATGCCGGCGTGGGCGCAGTGCTGAAGATGTAAGAGCGCGCCCGGTTCACGAGCAGCTGGGTACAGACGCGCGGTCCGGCTGCAAAGCCGCCTGCGGACCCGAGGGTCTTCGACAGGGTGCCGACCCGCACGGCATGCCGGAACGACGGGTCGAGGTCCGGTCCGAGAACGGCGTGCGCCTCATCTGTCACGAGCAACGCTCCGTGACGTTCACAGCATTCGCAGAGATCATCCAGCGGCGCGACGTCTCCATCCATCGAGAACACGGAGTCGGTGACGACCAGGATGCGCCTCGGCTTCTCGCCGGGGATGCGCTGGCTCCTCAGTTGCCGGATCAGAGCGTCGAGGTGGCCCACGTCACCATGGCGATAGATGGTCACGCCCGCACGGGCAAGGCGTGCGCCGTCCACTATCGACGCGTGGTTCAGCTCATCGGAGAACACTTGACACCCCTCGTCACCGAGGGAGGTCAATACGCCGAGGTTGGCCGCGTACCCGCTCGGAAAGACGACGGCTGTTTCTGTGTTCTTCCACTCCGCCAGATCGCGCTCGAGCCCTTCATGAACGGGTCTGGTGCCGGTCAACAGGCGTGATCCACCAGTTCCGGTTCCCCATGTGTCGAGCGCTTGCCTTGCTGCGGCAATTACCCGGGGATGGGTGCTCAGTCCCAGGTAGTCGTTGGATGCAAAGGCCACGACGTGCACGCTGGAGCCGGCGGAGCCAGCGGTGGCCGGAGCTGCGGCCGGCGTGGTGGTCGGAGCGGTGGTCGGAGCGGTGGTCGGAGCGCTCTGCACGGAGAGGTTGCCTTCGATCCCGAACGCGTCGAACGCGACGGGCGCCCTCCAGCGCCCGGACGAGGCTATCTCCTCGTGCTTGGTTCCTGCCCACTCGGCCCACTCGGGCGGCCACTCCACCTGTTCTGGTGGCGGTGCAGCCGGCTCTGGTGGCGGTGCAGCCGGCTCTAGTGGCAGTGCAGCCGGCTCTGGCATCGTAAGCCCTCCTGGTTGAAAGCCCGCATCGAAAGCCCGCCAATGTGCACAGTGATCTTCTCTCAGGTCCCGCTGGAGGCGGCGCACTGCTCGAGTATGGACTCGCGCAGCACCTCCACCACCCTCAGGATCTCGTCGCTGCGTACCGTGAGGGGTGGCATGATGACCACGACGTCGCCAAGAGGCCGCAGGAGCACGCCCCTTTGGACGGCTGCCTGCGAGACGAGCCTACCCAAGCGTGTGGGCGGCGCAGGAGGTACCAGCTCGACCCCTACCATGAGCCCGCACTGGCGCACCTCGGAGACGGCTTCCAGCGTCGCGATGCGGGACGCGAGAGCCTCTTTTAGCTCCGTGGCCCTGGCCCTCACGTTCGATAGGACGTTGCGCTCCTCGATCAGCTCGAGGTGTCGCAGCGCGACCGCGGCTGCAAGGGCATTGCCGCCGTAGGAGTGGCCGTGGTAAAAGGTGCGGTCCGTGTCCGCGCTGTCGCTGGCGCGCTCGAGGAAGGCATCGAAGACCTTCTTCGATGCCACGGTCGCCGACATCGGCAGGTACCCGCCGGTGATTCCCTTGCCCAGGCACATCAAGTCGGGCGAGAGATCACAGAGCGTGGACGCGAACAGCGAGCCCGTGCGGCCGAAGCCGGTCGCCACCTCGTCGCAGATGAGGAGGATCCCGCTCTCCCGGCATGCTTCGCCCAGATGTCGCAGGTCGTCCGGGTCACCGATGCGCATCCCGGCAGCAGCCTGTACGAGCGGTTCGATCACCACTGCGGCCAAGTCCTCGGCGCGGTCTCGAAGCGCCTCGAGGGCGGCTTCGAGCCAGCGTGGATCGTTGTACCCCGGTGTGCGGACCACGGGGAACTTGATGGGGTCGAAGAGATCTGATCCGAAGCCGCCAGCGCCTACTGAGAGTGATCCCACGGTGTCGCCGTGGTAGGCGTCACCTAGTGCAAGGTAGCTCGTGCGGCCTCTTTCGCCCATGTTCCACCAGTATTGGAACGCGATCTTCAGTGCCTGCTCCACTGCGGCCGCGCCGTCGGACGCGAACATGATGTGTGGCTTCTCCACCGGGACGACCCGTGCGAGAGCTTCGGCCAGATCCACCACCACGGTGTTGCCGTTGCCGAGCAAGGTCGAGTGGGCGACCTTGCCGAGCTGGTCCACCAATGCCTCGTCGAGCTCGGGAACCCTGTGGCCGAGGGTGCACAGCCAGAGCGACGAGATTGCGTCCAGGTACCGGCGACCCTCGGTATCGATCAGCTCATGTCCCTCTGCGCTGTCTACGATGATGGGGCTCGTCTCGGAGAAGGCGGCCATCTGCGTGAACCCGTGCCAGACGATCGCAGCGTCGCGGTCGATCCACCCTCTAGGCGGCCTGGGCGGCCTGTTCTCCCGCACAGCGGCTCCTGCGTTTCTCTCATCATTCATGCCTGCTCTATCTTTGCCTGGATCGCGGCCCGCGGCATCTCGAGAGCGGCTCCGGGTCCCGTTCGTGGTGGGCGGTATCGCGTCGCATTGTCGTCCTGCCGCTAGGCTCGTGATCGCAGCTCGAGGACGCGAGAGTGAAGGAGTGACCGTTCGCATGGACAGGATAGGTGTGGTCGACACGATGTTCGCCCGTGTCGACATGGGCATGGACGTGCTGGACGAGCTAGCCCGGCGCCCTGGGTATGGGGAGCGCTTCGAGGTGCTCCGCAGGACCGTTCCCGGCTTCAAGGATCTCGCAGTCGAGGCGAAGATCCTCATCGAGAAGGAGGGTTGTGGGATCGTGGTGGCCCTTGGGATGGCGGGGAGGGCTGCGATAGATCAGGTATGCGCGCATCAGGCCTCGCAAGGGCTGATGGCTGCGCGGCTTATGACCAGCACTCATATCATTGAAGTGTTCGTGCACGAGAACGAGGTGGACAGCCCGGAGGAGCTGTCGAGAGTCTGTAGTGACCGGGCTCGCAAGCACGCCCGGAACGCCTACTGGCTCTTGTACGAGCCGCAAGAGCTGACTCGTCGGGCTGGCCAGGGGATCAGACAGGGGTTCGCGGACGCAGGCCCACTCGGAGCATGAGAGGCCGGGTGAGCAGCAGTCTTGGACGAGCCCTTCGAGATCCGTGACTGTAACCAACTGCGATGTGCAGGCATGGTCAAGCGCGTACTATACTCACGCGCGCACAGACATTATCGTATTGAGCATTCCTGGAAGGAGGAAGACTGTGCTTCAGAAATCATTAGACCGTGTCCGGGAGGCGCCGGAGGCGGGTGGTGCGGGCTGTTCGGGCAAGCAGGATCGAGAGGCGGGGTTCACCCTGATCGAGCTGATGGTGGTCATGCTTATCATGGCCATCCTCCTCGCGATAGCGATACCGACGTTCCTCGGCACCCGCAACACCGCGAACAACCGGGCGACCCAGTCTACGCTCGAGAACGCGCTCACGACTGCGAAGGCATACTTCGCGAGAACCCAGAACTTTACCCCGTCGGGAAATTGCGGCACCGCGCCGGCTGCAAACCTTGCCTGTCTGTTGGCCCAATCCGAGCCTCAGATCGGCTTCCAGGCCGCAGGTGGATCGTCCTCAGGTCCGAACACCGTGGTTGTGAGCGAGAGTGCCTTTGCTGGCAGTTGGCCGGTCACGGGCGGTGCAACCCCTGTGTCCAATGCGGTCCTTCTTGTTGGCTATTCGAAGTCCGGAACTTGCTGGTCGATACTTGACATCGAGGTGCCACCTGCAGCTGGCGGTGCTATCGATGGAGAGACCAACGCAGGCACGTTTTACGGGAGCACGAAGGCCACGGGCGCAACCTGCACGGCGGCGAATGCCCCCGCCGCTGCGGCCAACTGGTATTCCAGCTTCCAGTGAGCAGCGTGAGGGATTGTCGCCGGTAGCAGCCAGCGGCGGCGATCCTCCGTAGTGCGGAATGGTTTGGAAGCGTCCCCGTGTCTTGCGCGGGGACGCTTCGCGTGGTCGAGGCCTTTGCTGCTGTGCTCCTCGGCGAGACGTCGCAGGTTCTGTTGGTGCACGGTCGGCAGAGTGGCGAACCTGCTCCGCTGGTCAGGGCGGAATAGCCTTGCGTTCGCAGAGGTTTGCATCGGGCGAGATGAGATCGGACATCGTGTACTCGGGACGTGGTCAAAGAACTGCTGTCGGCCCGCCGTGTAGCGTCAAGATCTCGGTCGAAGATCTGGCGGGGTTGCTCGATCGGCCGGACACCGGGTTGCTCGTCCTAGATGTGCGCGAGCCTGCGGAGCTCGAGCTCTGCATGCTCCCAGGTGCGGTGAATGTTCCCCTGGGTGAGCTTCACCTTCGGCTGGAAGAGATCACCATAAAGCTGGAGGAACTGGCCAGGATCGCCGAGCCGTGTGAGAATGGCCTGCATATGGTCACGGTGTGCGCGTCGGGAAATCGTTCGGCGACTGCCGCGGAGCTCCTGTCGAGGCAAGGCTGGCGGGTGGCAGATCTCGACGGAGGGATGAATGCCTGGCAGTCATTCCAGTGTGCCCGCCGGGACTAGATCCTGCAGGCTCCGGGGTAGCTTCTCCGGGCGGTGATGTCATCGAGGTGATCCCGGGCCGTGAGCTCGACGCCTCGGTAGCTGCGCCGACGAGCAAGAGCATCACGAACCGCCTGCTGGTGCTCGCAGCCCTTGCAACCGGCGAGAGCAGGATCCGGAGCCCCTTGGTGAGCTGGGACACCGAGGTCATGGCTCGTGGTCTTGGCATTCTTGGCGCCACGGTCGAGTGCGCTGAGGGCGAATGGCGGGTGCGGGGGACGGCAGGCAAGTTGAGCGCCCCGGCCGGCAGGATCGACGCGGGGTTGTCAGGAACGACGCTGCGCTTTCTCGCGGCGGTTTCGGCACTCTCTCCTTCTGTGATGGTTCTGGACGGTTCGGAGCCCCTGCGCAGGCGTCCGATCGCTGGGCTCGCGGATGCTCTGAGAGCTCTCGGCGTGGTGGTCGAGCTCACCGGAGGACGCCTTCCGATGCGTATCGTTCCGGCTGGCTTGAGCGGGGGGGCGTTAGACGTCACCGCAGAGGAGAGCTCGCAGTTTGCAACGGCGGCGCTGCTGGTGGCGCCGTACGCGAGCAGCGATCTCCGGCTGCGCGTGCATCGGCTAGGAGCTCCCGGGTACCTGAGCCTCACGATCGACCTCATGGAGCGCTGGGGAGCGCGCTTGGACGTAGGTTTGCTAGGGGCGGCGGAGCACGCGAACGCTGCGGAGCACGCGAACGCTGCGGAGCCCGTGAGCAGCGCGCAGGCGGCGGCGGGTCATCGGCCGGGACAGTGCTGGGAGATCCTCGTGAGCAGCCGGGATCGCTACTTCTCGAGGGATGAGGCAGTTGAGTACGATGCCAGTGCTGCCGCGCACCTCATGGCCCTGGCGATGGCCGCTGGCGGCCGGGTCACAGTGACAAACGCGGTACCAGGAAGTCTGCAGCCGGACGCGGGCATGACTGCGATCTTCGAGGCGATGGGCGCCAGGGTGGGTACTGGCCCTGGCGGCATCTCAGTCGAGCGGTCCGGGCGCCTGCGCTGTGTGGATGCAGATCTGAGCGCGATGCCGGACCAGGTGTGCACGGTCGCTGTGCTCGCCGCGCTTGCAGAGGGTGAGAGCCGCATTTCCAACGTGGGCATCTCGCGAGGTCACGAGACCGACCGGCTGGCTGCGACGGCGCGCGAGCTCAGGCGCTTGGGGGCCGACGTCGACGAGCTCCCAGCCGGGCTCGTGGTCCGGGGGGGGAAGCCGCTGCACGGCGGCCTCGTTGAAACCTACGGCGACCACCGTATGGCGATGGCGTTCGCGGCGCTCGGATGTGTGGCGCCCGGGGTCCAGATAGCCGATCCGGGATGCGTGGCGAAGACTTACCCGGGCTTCTGGGACGACTTGGCGGCTGTGGGGCTGGTGGCTGGGCCCACACGGCGCTGACCTGAGCCGGCTTGCGTGCCTGTACCGCACGGCCGGGCCTACTGGAGAGCGCGCATTGCGAGGCGCACGAGCGCGCCGCGATCGGTGCCCTCGTCGTCGGCACGCTGCAAGACGTTCTGGACGCGCTGGGTGGCTGCGAGCGCCAGGGGCCGGAGAGGGCCGGGCGGCAACGGTATAGGTCGCTTGGTGGTCATTGGAAGCTCCAGCAGCTCGGAGTTGGAACCGAGCAGCAGGTCACGGAGTACCTCCGCGGCAAGGTAGGAGGGACCTACCCCATGGCCTGAGTAGCCGAGCGCGTAGCAGATTCGCTGTGACTTGCCGAGGAAGCCGATGGAGGCAAAGCAGTTGACGGTGGCGCAGACCGGTCCTGCCCAGCCACGGGAGATCTTCACATCGGCGAGCTGGGGGAAGCTCCAGCGGAGGGTCTCCTCCAGGCGGGAGAAGATCCTCGGGTTGCGGTCGCGGCGGGGGTTGGGACCTTCGGGGGCGATCGGAGCGTCGCGCCCGCCCCAGAGTATCCGCCCGTCGGGGGTCGGCCGGTGGAAGTGGGGCATGATCCGCTTGTCCTCCACGCCCATGCGTTGCTCCCAACCGATGCGTGACCACTGCTCGTCAGTGAGCGGCTCGGTCAGGATGATGTAGGCGTAGATCGTGAAGATGAACCTGCTCAGTGCAGGCGCCGACGATGCGTACGCGTTTGTAGCCAGCACTGCTCTGTCGGCGTGGACGGCGCCGAATGGGGTGCGCGCTTCGACACGGCGTCCGTCGATGTCCTCTACGCCGTCGACGGGGGTCATCTCGTAGATTCGAACGCCGCGGCTGATTGCAGCGTCGCGCAGGCCCCGGACGAGAGCTGCCGGATCGACTAGGAGCGCGTCGTCCTCGAAGTGCCCCATGCGCAGCCGATCGGAGTGGATTAGCTCGCGGCATCGGGCGCGGGGCACCTCGTGAAAGTCGTCCAGCTCCAGGCGTTCGGCAGCCAGAAGGTCCTGGTGTATGCGGACGTCCTGCTCGGGGCCGTTCGATACCGTGAGAAGGCCGGGATGGGTGATGCTGGCGTCGATCCCCTCGCCGGCGCAGAAGGACTCGATCTCGCGCAGCGCCTTCCTCATCGCCATATGGGTTGCCTTCGCGCTCTCGGGCCCTACCTTGCGAAGGAGATCGTGGATGCTCCGGCCAACCATGGTCATAGCGAAGCCACCGTTTCGCCCGGTCGCTCCATAGCCCGCAACCTTCTGTTCGACCACGACGACGTCGATATCGGGGTCGGCATCCTTCAAGAGGATCGCTGACCAGAGGCCCGTAAAGCCCGCGCCGACGATCACGACATCGGCCATCTCATCGCCTGCCAAGCGCCGTGCCGGCTTGTAGGAGCGATCCTCCAGCCAGAAGCTGCGGCTCTGCCAGTCGCCCGAGCTGTCGCGGGTCGAGCGAAGGCTGGTCATGTGGGCTTCACACGACGACCATACGCCACGGCGGCGCGGCCTGCACGCGCGGACTACTGACAACGATACGATAGTCGTTCATTCTGGCGAAGCGGTTCTACCGTGCTCAGTTCTTCGAGAAGATCTCCGGCTTCGATGACGATCGCCTCGCCAAGGCGCTGTGGAACCTGTGCTGGCGCGGGTCTGCTTCGATGCGCGAGCGGATCGAAGCAGAGATAGACCCTTCCGAGCGACCTCGGCCGGGTGAGCGCCAGCGGGAGCCGGTCGACGCGGAGTGGCTTCTCGACGAGGTGAGCGACTTCGTGACGCTTGCCCAATCGGGCGCGTACCTGGGCGGCGACCGGCGGGTGACGCCGCGAGAGCGTACTCGCTGGCGGTTCACTTTCCGCCGGTTGGCCAGCGATGCGCAGGCGGCTCTTCAGGACTGCGATCCCTAGTGCGTCGAAGCCGCGGCAGGAGCAATGGAGCTCCTTGTCGACCTGGCTCGTGAGGTTAGCGACTACGACTACTTCCGCTCGGATGATCCGGTCGAGGCGGCGGGCTTCGTCGTCTCAGATGCCGTCGAGCAGCTCTGGCGGTTCCTTCGTGAGGCTCTCGGCTTCTCCGCGTTCGCCGAGCGTGCTGCTCCACAGCTACTGCGCTGGGAGTCGCGGTACGGATGGACCCGCCGGGGCGATGGCCGCGTGAGCGAGAAAGAGGTCTCGCTCGCAAGCGTCCCTCGAGGAGTGGCACTTGCTGGTTCTTGACAGGATCCTCGGCTCCGAGGCCGAGGATCTGCTGGACAGGCTGGCTGTTCATCCCGCACTTGGTGGCCGTGCGCTCGAGGAATTCAAGGCCCAGCTCGCCCGGCAGCGGCGCAAGGTGGGAAGCTACAGGTGATCGCTCGTGACCTTTGCTGGAGAAGCCTCGCGGGCAGGACGACGGACGCTGTCATGGCGCCTGGCCTGCTCGGTTGACTAGGCGTGGCGCGGAGCACAGACCCACAGCACTCCGGTGTGCTGCAAGCTCGAGTGAATGCTGAGGACCGCGAGGACAACAACCAGAGCTTCTGCGTCCTCGCGAAGGTGACGCGACCGCCCTCGCCTTGGCCGGTTTTCACGAGGTTGCAGCGGAACACCCCGGCGGAGAGCGCCGATGCCGCGTTCTGCGACGCTGCGCACCCAGCGGGCAGGCGCCGGGCAGCCGGTTGCCGCTGGCGGGAACAAGCACCGTCGGTTGCCTGCACGCCGATCGGCTAGCGGTCGCAGACGGACCGGTGGTCCATGCGAAGGACGAGGACAACGAGCTGGGTGTCGTTGATCTCGTAGATGATCCGATAGTTGCCGGTACGGACTCGCCATTCGCCCGAGCCACCGACGAGTCGGGTCGCGGCTGGTGGCCGAGGCTCGCCGGCGAGCAGGTCGATGGCGGCTTGGATGCGTCGCTTCGTGTCGGGGTCGACCTTGCGGATCTGGCGCGCCGCTGATGGCGTCAAGGTGACCCGGTAGGTCATGTCAGGCCGAGATCCGCCTTGACCTGCTCCCAGTGGATCGGCGTTTTGCCGGTGGCTCGCATCTCGGCGCGAGCTACTTCGGCGGCGCGGATGTCTGCCATGTCTTCGGCCAGCTCCAAGATGGCGTCGAGATCATCGGCGTCGATGACAGCTGCCACCCGGCGGCCGCGTCGGGCTAGGTAGACCGGGGTGTGCTCGGCACGGACACGATCGATGAGCTCCGCCAGCTGCTGGCGCGCCTGCGAGACCGAGAGGGTGACGCTCTCGGACATGTCTAAAACGTACATCTAGCCACTGCGTTGTACAAGCCAGCGGAAGGCAACCTCGCCGCAGGAGCCCGGCAACTGATCGCATCCGGCGAACTTCCTCCTCGCCGTTCCAGTACCCGATGCTCAGCTCGTCTACCAGGAGCAAGGTACACATGCTCGACTTGCACCAGAGCGTGATCGACACCGAGGCGGGGCTCTTGACCAGGCTGTGCACGCTCCCGAACCACCGCAAGCCAAAGGGTGTGCGCCACAAGCTGGCCTCGATCCTGCTCGTGCGCATGGCAGCGATGCTCTGTGATAACCGCAGTCCGACCGATATCGCCGAGCTGCAGCCCGGCCGGGCGGGACTCCTCCGAAGTGCGCTCCGACCCGGCGCCACGAGCGCTCGCGACCGTGAGGTACCTTGCGATCAGTGTGATCAGCCTTGCTCGTCGGATCAGTGTCGCAAGAGCTCCCCCGATCGATCTCCCGAGGGTCGTCCTCTGCCCACCGCCTCCTACGTGCACCGACAGTGGTGCGACTGCACCGACTCTCCGGCCTCGCGGGTCATGGATTGCAGAAGGGGCACTCTCCTGGGTCCGCTTCGGCGTCCGGCGGGACCAGCGGCGCAGTCTCGCGATGGTCGCACTTCAGACAGCCGTAGATCACCGCTCGCGGGCGGGGAACCTTGGCGCCGCACCAGGAGCAAGGGATGCCAACCACTACGTCCACCCGGCCCCACCCAGGGGTCCCACAGGTTGGACAGCATGCCGTGAGGCGGCTTGCGAGCTGCAGGGCACATTGGCCGATGATTGGTTGGCGGGAGGGGCAGGCGTGCGCTCGCAGGTCCGTCTCGACGCGGGCTAGCCCATTGGCCGCGGCGCCGGAGCACTCCACAATCGCAGCGTTGAGGTCCTCCACCGTGTCGATTCCTTTGTGGATCGGCCGGAGCGGTCCGGTGCTCGGACGCACGATGAGCCTGTGGTTGGGGAAGTCCGCGCTGGATAGGAGGGGCTCGAGGTCATCCGCGGGCCCCAGGTCGGCCGTTGCAGTTACGATGCCCGTGCTAGAGCACGTCTCCCAGACCGATACACCTGCTTCTTCATCGACGAGCACTACGATCTCTTGGTCGGCGACCAGGAAGGGCACGAGTGGATCCGGGCCGATGCTTCCCTCCGAGGCCATGCCAAGTGGGATCCCGGTGGCCGCGATGCCGAGGCGAGCCTTTGCGACGGCGGTTTCGAGGGGCGTTCCCTTGCGGGGGATGTCGGCGGTGAACGTACCGAGGACATCAGTGTCGACGGCCACGGCTTCGACGGTGAGCCCGATGGCGCGCTGGATCGGTGGTCCGATGAGGGAAAGCTTCTCGTGCTTGGTGGCTAGGACCGCTGTCCGGCCGGAGTAGGGGTGGCTGGAGTTGGGGCGCCCGGCGTCGGGGTTACTGGCGCTGGCGTTGGCTGCGTCGGGATTGGCTGCGTCGGGGTTACTGGCGCTTGCGTTGGCTGCGAAGGCCAGCGGATCTCCTTCCCTTTGATCGCCGCCGGCCTGCGAGGCCTGCGACCAGCTGTAGCAGCTCTCCGACGCTGTGCGGCTGCTCGACAGGATGGCGTAACGGCTGGTCGGCGTTGATCTCGTAATGGTTACGGCGCCCGATCCGGGTGCGGATGACATACCCGTCGGCCACGAGATCAGCAATTATGGCTTGGGCTGCTCGTTCGGTGACTCCCACCCGGGCGGCGATGTCGCGGCCACGGATCCCAGGGTCGTTGGCGATGCATACCAGCACATGACCGTGGTTGGTAAGAAAGGTCCAGCCGGGTTTCGTAGGCTCTGCGGATGAGCGTTCGAGGTCGGCCACGGGCTCAACGATACCCGTGCGTGCGGCGTACGACAATGAACTGAACTCCGATCGACCTTCAGCTTGCTCGATGTGCTGACGCTCCTGGTCTTCTGGTGGGAAGCCTCGTCGAGATGCTCATGCCAGCGAAGGCGGACGTTGCATGCAGACCTTTCTGGAAGGAGGCCCGCGGTGCTTCCTACAGCGACGTCGCTACCGATAAGGTGAATGCCGCTGCGACGGGTGATCTCTACGCTGCTCGGACACGGACGCGGAGGATTCGAGGTCGGTGTGTCCACCTAGTTGCAAAATGCCGCGTACTACGATCTGATCCGCAACGGGATCGCATTCTGCGTAGATACAGGAGCACATGAGGTCAGGAGTTACGTGAGGAGGCTTGTAGTGGCTGGACGCTCTCGAATGATGAAGCCGGGACGGACCACGTCCTGGTCTTCCATTTCGGCATGGCTGGCAATATTGGGAGCAGTGACGCTCGCAGTCATGGCCGTCGTGCCGGCAGCGGGAGCTTCAGGCCCTGCGCAAGCAATG
>JAJYWA010000094.1 GCA_021791755.1 Actinomycetes bacterium
AAGAGCAGCGGAGGAGGAGGATGTGTTGGTGACGATAGGCCCGACGGGAGGCTGGGCCTGGGCCGCTTGCTGGGCCGCCTGAGCCTGCGCTACGAGGGTTGCCAGCCGCCCCTTGACCCCGGAGAGCAGGGCCTGCTCATGGGCCGTTTCAGCTATTGCCGCCTGACGGGCGCTTGCCACGCTTGCCAGCGCTGCTTGCGCGGCGTCTTGACTGCTGACGAGACGGGCCTTGCGTGCGGACAGGATGCCTATCGCCGTGTGGAGACGGTCCAGGGTGTCGGTCATACCCCCGGCGGCAACGCTCATGTACTCGCTGCGAAGCGCAAGCTTGCTCTGGCTCTTCGAGTTGAGGAACAGCTGGATGTCGTTCGAAGGGGCGCCGCCCGTCACGAAGGAATTGATTGCCTCGGTGCGCAGGACCTTTCTGGTTGCCTGGACGTTGGAGGCTGCCTTGGCAAGGGATGCCTTTGCGGCGGCAAGCTGATGATCGACGTTCTGGAGCTGGATCCTGGTCTCGTCATAGTGCTCGGAGAGCACGTTGATCTGGATTCCCTGTGCCGCGATCTGCTGAGCGATCTGGGCCGCTTCGGCCTTCAGGGATGAGATAGACGCGGCGGACGCCGTGGACTGCGACGTGAGCACGGGGAAAGCCCCCATCACGAGCACTAGGATTGGCAGCGCCATGTAGCCGAGTGTTCTTAGGTTGCGTGCCACAGCACGTGCAAGGCTGCCCAAACTGGCCGCCACTCTTGCACGAGCCCTATCGCTCGTTCCCACGAATGTCACAATGGAAACCTTTTCTATCAAACTTCACTGGCGCCATGCAAGCGTTACTAGGGCACGGCCACGAGCTACCGTGGTGAACAGCAGATATTGCGTCCTGGTGTCCCAGGATGACCGTGGTGACTGATTTGGGTTTTGGGAACGAAAGCGAGCAATCAATGACCAGGAGCGGCGTGCGTGATCTGGTTCGCATGACGCCTGACGAGCTGCAGGAGCTCCTCGACGGGCGCCGGACCATGAGCGTGGCCACCTTGCAGCGGTCTGGCAGGCCGCACCTGGTGGCGATGTGGTACGGCTTCGTTGATGGCTCTCTGGTCCTGTGGACATACGCGCGGTCTCAGAAGGTGGCGAACATCCGCCGGGATCCGAGGGTCACGTGCCTCATTGAGGAGGGAAGCACGTATGAACAGCTACGGGGCGCCGAGCTCGTCTGCACTGGAGAGGTCGTCGACGATCCGGGGTACGTGATGGACGCAGGCCGCAGCGTGCACGAGAGGTACATGGGCCGGCTGGACTCCGAGGGGATCGAGCGGGTAGCAAAGATGAGCGCGAAACGCGTGGCCGTTAGATTGAAGATCGAAGAGACCGTGACCTGGGACCACAGAAAGCTCCGCCTCGGAAGCTGAGCCGCCCTGGGCTCGCTGGAGGCAGTGGAAGGCCGAGCTACCGCCGGCGGGTCTCCGAGTCGGCTCGGGTTCGCAGCTGGGAGCGGTAGATGCTGTCGTCGGCGCAGCCCACAATGAACCAGGCGATGGCAACCGCGATCATGGCGGGGCCGAGCATGGCGATGCTGCCGGTCATCTGGGCAACCATCAACATGACCGCTACCGGCGCCCGAGAGATCCCTCCGAAGACCGCCATCATTCCGACGATGACATACGGCGCCGGAGCGTGCCCGATACCCGGCGCGAATGGTTCGAGCAACCGCCAGACAGCCAGTCCGGTGAACGCGCCGATGACCATGCCTGGTCCGAATACTCCGCCAGAGCCTCCTGTGCCGATAGACAGTCCGGTGGCGAGGATTCGTGCCAGCGGCAGGGCGAGGACTATCAGCAAAGGGGTGTGGAGCATCTCTGCGCCCAGTCCTTTTTGCACCCAGCCGTAGCCCGTGCCGAGCACCTCGGGCAATCCGAGGGCCATCAGCCCGACCAGCAGTCCGCCGAGGGCCGGCCGCAGCTTCTTGGAGAACGGGAGGCGATGGGAGAGACGGACTATCCCGTAGAAGGACTTGGAGTACAACAGTCCGATAACCCCCGCCAACAGGCCGATGGTGGCGAACCAGACCAGTTGGATCGGCTGATGGAAGTGGTAGCCGCCGGGTGCTGCGAACAATGGCTGATAGCCGAAGACCGCGCCGAAGATCGTGTAGGCGATGATCGAGGCGAACGCGGCCGGCAGCAGCGCCTCGAGATCGAAGTCGTCGCGGTAGACGATATCGGCGGCAAGGACGGCCCCGCCAAGTGGAGCGCTGAAGATCGCGCCGATCCCCGAGCCAATCCCGACCGAGACCGCGATGCGGCCATCCTCGGGAGATAGATCGAGCACGCGAGCGAGCAGCGACCCGAACCCGGCGCTGATCTGCGCGGTTGGCCCTTCCCTGCCGCCCGAGCCTCCTGATCCGATCGTGAGGGCAGACGCGACGATCTTTACGATCACAGCGCGAAGTCGGATGCCCCGAGGATTGTGGTGCACCGCGTCGATTGCCGCGTCGGTGCCATGGCCCTCAGCCTCCGGAGCCCAGGTGAACACCACGAACCCGGAGGCCAGCGCCCCCAACGCGACGACGATGGGAATCGCCCACGCCCTCGCGAAGTGCGCGGATCCAGCTGCGTTGCCTTCTCCGGCAGGGGTCGGAACGTGGTAGCCGGCGAGGACCCCAAGAAAGAGATGCGTCGAGACAGTGAGCGCCTCATAGAACACGACTGCCCCCAAGCCGGCGATGACCCCGATAACCGAGGCCAAGATCAGCCACTTCGGCAGGTACGGCATGACATTGATCGCGGCGCCGAGCGCGCTACCGATTCGACGCCACGCCGCCTTGGAGATCATGGACCGGACCCACCGCTTCCGATCACCGCCTACTGACGAAGACACGTCGACGCTGCTGCGTAGTAGGACGCGCAGCCTGCCTCGCTCTGCGGCTTTACGGACGCCGCCATGAGGCCAGGTTCACCGGGCCGTTGTCGAAAGGCCGGTGGAGGCGATTCCGAAAGGTGTGCAAGAGCACTGGGGCAGCCAGTCATCTGGACGTCTTCGATGCGCTTGCGGTACTCCGCGGACCCTGCTCGCGGGTTTCGCGGGCAGAACGAGAGGAGATCCCTTCGAGCAGGTAACCCAAGCCCTCGACGAACCGCTGGGGCGTTGTGAAAGCCGCCAACTGGCGAGCGAGAACGTCCGCGTCGTGCTGGATTCGAGCGTCGCGGCGACGGGATGCTTCCAGTGCAGCGAAGCCGATGGTGTAGGTGTGGATGGCGCCATACGCTCGCCGAGCAGTGGCTTCGCTCAGGCCAGCTTCCCTCAGGACCCGCATTATCGCATCCATGCGCGTGAGCGCCGACGCTGAGACGACCGGATGAGCAAGATAGACGTGCAAGGCGGCAGGTTGGCTGACGAGGAGCTCTCGAAGCCTGTCCGCTGCCTCGGTAATCCAAGCTCGCCACTCATCTTCGCGGGCTTGAGGGCGCCACATCTCGTTCAACAACGTGTCGACAACCTCATCGAGAATGTCGTCCTTGCCTCGCACATAGCGGTAGAGCGACATAGGTGACACTCCGAGCTCGCCCGCCAGGCTTCGGATCGTCATCTGCTCGTAGCCACCGGCTCTCACGACCCTGGTAGCTGCGTCGACGACCTGCTGGCGCGAGATCGTTCCCCATCGGGCCCGCTGTTTTGGCGTCCTCCCTCGCTTCCGAGGTGCTCTCAGGTCCTCCTTCGTAGTGCCCATTCTGACATGGTAGCGCCTCTCGCGTACTAGTACGTGTAATCGAGTTGGCGCGCATCCCTCGCCCATTGCCGGGCATCGTGAGGTGGGTCGTGCACGCGCTTCCAGCGGATCTCCGTCCCGCGCTGACGGTAAACGGTCCGGCGCTCCATGCCCGGAGGGACATCACCCCCTTGGCCCGCAATGAGCTCATTTTCTGGATCGAGGATGCCAGAATGAACGCTACCCGGGAGCCGCGGATCTCTAGGACCGTCGAGGAGCTGGAGAGCCTCCAACCCCGGCCGTGTTGCTGGCCGGGGTGTAGACACCGGGAGCGCACCGGCGGCCAGCGGAGCCCGGCCAGCTGAAGGGCCATGGCATGATTAGCTCACGGGGGTCTGAGCTACGAGAAGCCTCCCTCAGATGGTTAAAGCGAGGTTGGCGAGCAAGCGCCGTCCGAGCTCCTCCTCGCCCGAGACACGCGCGCCGCCGAACACGCCGTCGAGGACCGCTTCCGCATCGACCCTTCCGCAGGCGAGGCGGGTGAAGGCGGAGGAGCTCAGCTCCAGCGTGGTCGTCGCCGGGCGACCCGGCGGATCGACCACGCCCGCCCGCCCGCCGCTGACCGATACGGCGACACTCCGCTGAAGCGGGCCGGCGAGAACGATGAGAACCAACGAGCCCTCCGGGGCGCCGGCCTTCTTTCCTACCACGTAGCCCAGTGCTCGCACGATTTCGTCGACCGCCTGTTCTGCGGCCGGTCCGTTCTCATGGCCCGGCCTGGCAATCGCGTCGCGGACGTCCTGCTCGTGGACCCAGCAGTCAAAGGTGCGAATCTGCATGAAGCGGCGGTAGTCGGCGTTGCCGACGGGGGTCCACGACGGGGCGGAGAACTCGGCTTCGCCCATCGCTTTCAGAGCTTCTTTGCGAGCAGAGGCGACCTCGTCGAAACGTGCAAGGACTTCCTCGCGCTCTTCATTTGCCAGGGCTGCCACCCAGACCTCGTTGAACCTCGCGATGTCGTTTTTCACGTGCGCTGGCGAGCCCGGGTCGACTTCGGGACTGGGACGGCCGAGAAGCAGGGATTCTGTGCCGATCACGTGCGCGTATTGGGCCGAAACCGGCCACCCTGGGCAGGGAGTTGGCCGCGCCCAGTCGTCGTCGCTCAGCGTTCTGCCGAGCTCCGCCAGCGAGTCCCACACCTCGCCAAGCTGAGCGGTGAGGCTGGCCGCGCTGCTGTCCGCGGCAATGCCGGGAGATCGAGAAGCGCCGGGTGCTGCCATCAACGGCCGGTCCAGCGAGAGAGGTGACGGATCTGAGCGCGTGGGTAGGCGATGCCCGGCGCCAGCACGTCGTGTTGCCCTGGGCCATCTTCAGCGACCCAGTGGGCCAGTGATGGCCCCAGGTCCACACCCATTTGACCCACTCCCACCAGATTACGCAGCGGGGCATGACCGTCGAAGGCGATCTGCGCCTCGGACACCCACCGCCCGTGCACCTTGTCGCGCACGAGGAGCAGGTCTTTGCCCCAACGGACGCCGACCAGGCGCCCCCCGCGGTCGCATACCGGCTGGAGGGCGCTGTGGCGGTCCTTGCTCGACATCGACTGCAGACCATGCCGGGTCGGCTTGAACCTCGGCCGGCCGCCGCGGCTGTAGCGCCAGCGGGACACCGTCTCGAACGCCTGATCGGAGAGCTTCTGCATCTGGTGGGTGTAGCGGTCGACCCCTGGGTAGCTCTTGCGCAGGGTGTTGAGGTGATGGAGACCGGTGCGCGTGAAGCCGTGGCCGTCGTCCAGAGATGTGAACGCGGTGGTCCTTTCCTTCCCCTGCGGCATCTGCTTGACCAACTCGAACCCCGGGTCTCGGCGTACCTTTCGCGCTCGATCAAGGACCTCTTCCTGAGCCGAGTTGTACAGGCGGACGCCTGCGTGGAAGTAGGCGTCGATGGTCTTTACCTGCCTGGGCGTGACGCGCAACGACACCCTCGCCACATGGCAGGCGCCACCTTTGTCCCTCTTTGTGGAGCGGACGGGCGTCTTCTCGGGCATCGGTGCAAGCATATTCGGTCTGTGCCGACAAATGCGGACCACAGGCGAGGAAGAAGCTGCGTGCTCGCCCTCCACGTTCACTTGGTCTTCGTGACCAAGTACCGGAGGGGGTTACTGGACGATCCCCCGTGAAATCGACGCCATTGGCGGAGCAGGCTGGATGATAGCATAATGTAAGCATGCCGAATGTGCTCATACGGGACATCCCTGACGACGTGCACTCGTCCCTCCGGCGACGAGCCGAACGCCGTGGTCAGTCACTCCAGCAGTATCTCGCTGCAGAGCTGAGACGTCTCGCGGACCGGCCCAGTCTGGAGGAGGTGCTCGACCGGATCGGGCAGCACAAGGGCGGACGCGTTGGGTTCCGCCAGGCCGCTGTGGATCTTGTCGAGGCCAGGGGCCGCCGATGATCGTCGTGGACGCGAGCGTCTTGGCCAACGCCATTGGTGATGATGGTGTTGATGGTCGGCGCGCCAGGGTTGAGCTCGCATCCGCCGATGGCGTCGCCGCCCCTGACTTGGTCGACGTGGAAACGGTGGCGGTCTTACGAAAGCGTTGGATAGCCGGAACCATCACCGATCGGCGCTTCTCTATCGCCATTGACGATCTTGAGGCGATCGACGTGGAGCGCTACCCGACACTCGCCTTCGCCCGACGGGCCTACGAGCTGCGGAACAATCTGGCCGCCTACGACGCAACGTATGTCGCCCTGGCTGAGCTCCTCAATTGTGAACTTGTGACCGGTGACGAGAAACTGAACAACGCCCCGGGATCACGATGCCCAGTCCGACTGCTGGCCTAAGATGCTCCACGCCGCCGAGCGGACCCTGCCTCACCAATCTGGCGATTGTGTGCGTTCTTGGCACGATTTCGCAGCATGGTTGCGGTGCAGCAGGCATGGGACATGGCTTGCCGACTCGGAGGGTTCCGATCCCGTAAAGGTTTCGGTGCGGGATCCCGGGTGTGCGACAGATTTGTAGGTAGAGGGCCCGTCCTCAATACCTTCAACTTACGGTTACGTTCGTGCAAGGTGTCTCCATATTGCACGCGCAGGGCAGCGGATGGGGCGCGATGAAGGCAGGCTGGAGGATCGGGTCTCGGTTGGGGCGCTGGCGTGAGTTTTTCCTCGCTCGATGATGGAGGTGGTGGTGGACGCTGCTGGTGTCCGGGAGCGTCGGCGGCGCATGCTGCCGGCATGGCTGGTCGTCTACTGCGCGATCGCGCTGTTCATGGACATGGGTGGCGGCCGGGTGATGCGTAAGCTGGCCGGGACGCTCGCCCGGGCGTCTCGGCGTGTCGGCGTGTCGATGCCATCGGAAGAGGCGCTGTCGAACGCCCGGAGCCGACTCGGATCCGAGCCGCTGCGTCTTTAGTTCGAGAAGGTGGCGGGACCACTCGCTCGCGAAGGCGCTCCCGAGGCGTTCTGGCGAGGACGGCGGGTTGTGAGCCTTGATGGGGGCGCCCTCGACTGCCAAGACGCCGAGGCGAACTGGGAACGCTTCGTCAGGCTCGACGACGACCGGCGCCGGGGGCGGCAAACTGCGCGGCGAGCTCCCGCAAGTGCGGGTCGTCGCACTCGCCGCGGCCTCGATCGGCGCCTATGCCGCCAGCGAGAAGGCGCTCACTTCGAAACTGCTCGGCTATCTCGGACAACAGATGCTCGTGATAGCGGATCGCAACTTCCCTGGCTATGAGCTCTTCTGGGACGCGGCAGCGACCGGGGCAGATCCGCTGTGGCGGGTGAGCAGCAGTTTCCACCTGGCGCCCGGGGAGGTCCTCGACGGCGGCAGCCGCCTGTCTTCACTGAAAGCTCCCCGAGCGTCTCGCCGGGCCGGTTCGACCGAGATCACCGTCCGGGTGACCGACTACGAGCTCGCGGATGAAAACGGCGCCGTGACTGACGCCTTACGGCTGATCACGACGCTGCTCGACCCGACAAGCGCGCCGGCTCGAGAACTGGCCGAGCTCCACCGCTCGCGATGGCAGATCGAGACGGCGTTCGGCGCGTTCAGGTCCGACCTCAAAGGCGACAGCGTCGTCTTGCGCTCAAGGACCCCTGACGGAGCAGAACAGGAACGCTGGGCGCTCTTGTGCGCCTACCATGCGATCCGTGAGCTGATCTGTTCAGCCGCTTCGCTAGCCGAACAGGATCCCCTGCGCATTTCGTTCATCAACGCTCTCGACGCTGTGCGAGCCCCGATCGGAGATCCGGGCGCTTTTCCCCCTCACCACCCGATCGATGGCGTCCTCTCCACGTTTCTCGCCGGCATCGCGATGGTGAAGAACCCGGACCGGCGTGGCCGGTCAAACCCCCGACAGGCCAAGCGGAGCCTCCGCTACCTTCCAAGAGCGGCCGATCCCACCAAACGCCGCAAACCGCGGGCATCCCTCACGCTCGTCATGCTGTTCCAACGAAGGATACAAGCCCCTCAGTTGAAGGTGTTGGTCTCGCCCCTCTTGATGCTCTACCCAAACATCCCCGGCCCGAGGAGCTTCTCGGACCACGACGCGTATCGGGAGAAGGGAGCTACCCGCTAGCGGCGAGCGCTTATCAAGATCCTGGCGGAGGGAAAGGAAGCCCTGGTAAAGCTGGTTCACTCCGCCCGCGAGCCCGATGTTGTTGGGTCGACGCTCGCGGACCCCGCCGCCGATCTCGCGCAGATTCCGGGAGCGGACCGGCGCTGGCGCCACTGGCAATGGTTTGACATTTGCACTGGCACTGGCACTGGTTCGAGGAGTCCCACTGGCAATGGTTTGAAGAGTCCGATGCGATGAAGGCGGCCGCCCGCGGCTGGATGCTGCGCGTTCTCTTCCGCACCAACAACATCTGGCTGCCGACGGCCCTCGCGGAGATCCAAGAGCTGACCGAATCCGCGAGGGCGTATGCCTACCAGTGGCTCCGCGGATACCACGAGGTGCTCGCCGCCCTCGAGTACCTCTCATACCGGTCACACCAGGACGATATCGACCCCGACCTCATCGTGAAGGCGCTCGCGACCGACAGCCTCTTGATGTCGGCGACTTACAACACCATGGCGATCCACGGGTTGGAGAACCTTCTGAACAAGCTCGAGATTTCAGGGGTAGCCCCGGCGAAGCTTGCCGCACTCGAGTGGAGGTACTTCCAACTCCTGCAGCACTTCCGCCAACCTCGGGCGTTCTTCGCCTGGCTTCGCAAGCACCCAGAACAGTTCGTCGAGGTGGTCGGGCTCATGTTCCGGGCCGCCAGCGACACGCCCCGAAGCGAGGATGATCCCGAGGAAACAGTCGATTGCGCCGCCGCCCGGAGACGGGCAAGCGGCACCTTACCGAGCGTCGGGAGGATGTATGTCTTGACGATCCACTGATAGCCGCGAGCGGTGGCGGGCGACAGCTCCCCCTTCGCCAAATCAAGCCACTGGTGGATGAGGTCGCCGACCGTCGTGTATTGCGCGGCGTGGCCGCCGCCGGAGACCTCGGTAACGAAACGGGCGAGCGCTTCCTCAGCTTCCCGTTTCCCCCGCGGAAGGTCCGCGTCACGTGCTTCTGGCGGTTGGTGAGCGGATCGATGCCCGCGTAGGCCCGCAGCTCCCAGGCATTGCCTCGCTTGCGAAGGTGACCCCGCATGACGCCGCCCGGAGACGTCACTGCTACTGACCCTCAGTAGCAGGTTCCGGCCAAACAGTAGCATCCAGTAGCAGCCTCCACCGGGAGCCCCGGCCTTCGGGCTCGAAAATCACGCTCTGACCTGGACTTTTCTTGCGCGCTCGGAGGGACTCGAACCCCCAACCTTCTGATCCGTAGTCAGACGCTCTATCCAAATTGAGCTACGAGCGCAGGTGGCTGTGCAAGGCGTGCCGGCGGGGACCGGTACGCGAGGCTGTTGCGAGAGTCTAGTGCATGGGCCGATTCATGTTGTGTGGCAGGAAGGCGACGATACGGCGTCGGTGCTCGGCGCCGGTGATGAAGGATCCTCGGTGATCGAGGTATGTCAACAGCACCGATCCCGGATATATGACGTTGCGGCTTGCCTTTGGCCAGATAGTCGGCAATTGTTATGTCATGATCCCTGCGGATCTGGGAGTGGGTTGGTGGCAAAGGCGTGCGGCTTGTGGACCTCAGGGTACCGTCGGAGGCGGGCAGCGGCGCGCTCGGAGCGATTCCGGGGCTGGCGGTGGACGGCATGCTGCCTGGACGCC